>JACNLK010000071.1 GCA_014381505.1 Candidatus Desulfatifera sulfidica
GCATCCGCGCACTCAGTCCAGACCAGTCCCAATCCTCTGATGCAACCCGGTCCTGAAAAACCTCTGCGGCCACATTATCGGACAGGTCAGCCATCATGCCCGCAACAACTTCAGACAGATCATTATTCTCAAGCACTTCACGCCGCTGACGATAAATCACCTCACGCTGCTTGTTCATGACATCATCATACTCAAGCAGGTGCTTTCTAATGTCAAAATGATGCCCCTCAACCTTGCGCTGAGCGTTCTCAATGGCCTTGGATATCATGGAGTGTTCGATGGGTTCATCCTCTTCCATCCCCAGTTTATCCATGATCCCTGAAATTCGTCCGGAGCCAAAGATACGCAACAAGTCATCTTCAAGGGAGAGAAAGAAACGAGAAGAACCAGGATCTCCCTGACGCCCGGCACGCCCGCGTAACTGATTGTCAATACGACGGGATTCATGGCGACTGGTACCAAGTATATGAAGGCCGCCCACCTCCTTGACTCCTTCGCCAAGTTTAATATCAGTTCCACGTCCAGCCATATTGGTGGCAATGGTCACCTTGCCCAACTGCCCGGCACCGGCAATGATCTCAGCTTCACGATCATGGTGTTTGGCATTCAGCACTTCGTGATTGACCTTTTCTTTCTTGAGCATACGAGAAATTTTCTCGGACACATCAATGGAGATCGTTCCCACAAGAACAGGTTGACCTGCTTCATGCAGAGACTTGATCTCCTCAACAATGGCGCGGTATTTGGCCGCCTCATTTTTATAGATAACGTCTGCATAGTCTATACGAACCATGGGTTGATTCGTGGGCATGATTACGACGTTTAGATCGTAAATCTTCTTAAACTCGGGCGCCTCTGTATCTGCCGTACCGGTCATACCGGACAACTTGCTATACATACGGAAATAATTCTGAAAGGTAATCGAGGCAAGCGTCTGATTTTCCTTCTCAATATTCACATTTTCCTTAGCTTCAAGGGCCTGGTGCAGACCGTCACTATACCGACGCCCTTCCATGGTTCGACCAGTGAACTCATCAACAATCACCACCTTGCCATTCTTGACGATATAATCCACATCGCGCTGAAACAGGACATGCGCCTTAAGGGCCTGATTGAGATGATGCAAGCGCTCGATACTTGAAGGGTCGTAGAGATTATCAACCTCAAGCAGTTTCTCACCTAAGGCAACACCTTCTTCAGTTAATGCCACCTGACGGGCCTTCTCGTCCACCATATAATGTTCATCGCGCTTGAAATGACTCATCAGCTGATCAACACTGACATAAAGGTCTGTGGAGATATCAGCTGGACCAGAAATAATTAATGGTGTCCGCGCCTCATCAATGAGAATGGAGTCAACCTCATCAACGATGGCATAATTAAATCCACGCTGACAAAATTCGGATATTTCAAACTTCATATTGTCGCGCAGGTAGTCAAAACCGAACTCGTTATTCGTGCCGTAAGTGACATCTGCAGCATAAGCATTGCGCCGCTCTTCATCATCCATCCCATGCACAACCTTGCCAACAGATAGACCGAGAAAACGATACAAATCCCCCATCCACTCAGCATCACGGGCGGCCAGGTAATCGTTCACTGTAACCACATGCACGCCTTTACCGGAAAGGGCATTCAAATAGACAGGCAAAGTCGAAGTCAGAGTCTTGCCCTCACCAGTCTTCATCTCTGCAATCTGGCCCTGATGGAGAATAATCCCGCCAATGAGCTGCACATCATAATGACGCTCACCCAGAACCCGGCGTCCGGCCTCACGCATTACGGCAAAGGCTTCGGGCAGCAGGTCATCCAGGGTCTCGCCCTGGGCCACACGCTCTTTAAAGTCAGATGTTTTGGCAGCAAGCTCCTCGTCTGTCAGAGGGGTCAGAGCCGCTTCACAGCCATTAATTTTCTGAACAAGAGGCTGGATCTGTTTCAGGACCCGATCGTTCTTACTCCCAAAGACCTTTGTTAAGACTTTTCCAATCATTTTATATCCGTATTCGTTTAGACGACTTAAGGGATTGCCCGATATTCATTTCAGCGGAAATGACTATCAGCCATCATGCTCAATCCCTTCAATTTTAAATAGTAATGCATCTTCATCACAGTCTGGAAACTTATGGCAGTTGAGACAGTCACTCCAGATTTTATGTGGCAGATCCCGTTTATCAACATCGACGAAGTTCAGCTTGCGAAAGAATCCTGCCTGATACGTCAGGGTAAAGACCTGAGATATTCCCAAATCCCGCGCTTCAGCCAGGCACGTGGTTACCAATTTCGCCCCGATACTGCGCCCCTGAACGTCTTCGGCCACAGCCAAACTGCGAATTTCCGCCAGATTTTCCCAGCTGATATGCAGGGCGCAGGTGCCGACCACTTTCCCGTCTTCATCACAAAAAACTATAAAATCACGTAAATGATCATACAGAGAACTGATGGAACGCCCCAGCAGTAAACCTTTCCCCGCAAAATTATTGAGCAGGGCGTGAATATTTTTCACATCACTCATGCACGCATTACGGATCATCTGATCACCTCTTTCTTTTTAACTGGACTGATTTCTATAATCTTCAATGCAGTTTTTGAAGCCAGTTCTTCAGTTTGTTGGGATTTTTCACCACTGAAGCCAGTATACGATTTCTGCAGAAAACTTTGTCCAGTCCAGACACCAAGCAGATACATCCATAAAAAGATACAAAAACAGACCACAGCAATCCCGACAATAGCAGGCAGGGTCAGTTCAAATTTAATCTTTTTAGTTTTTTTCTTTTTTTTTGCAGCGGCCACGAACGAGAGGCACCTCAGCGCCATTCAGTCAATAATGATGGTATTGTAAAAATTCTGCCCTTTCTTCTCAGCTGATCTGGCCTTGTGACAGCCCGGAAAGCCGGTAATCAAACGAAGCAGATCTTCGATGAAACACCAGTCCTTACAAATCAGAATCCAGACGCAGGCTTCCCGGTCCTTACATCCGTTCCGGAGCTTTAAGACCAAGGATTCCCAGTCCATTGGCAAAGACCTGACGTATTCCCAGCACCAGCGTCAAGCGTGCTTTGCACAATTCAAGATCCTCGGTCAGCACTTTGTGCTTGTTATAATAGCTGTGAAACAGGCCCGCAAGATCCATAAGTCCATAAATCACCTTATGTGGGGCAAGATCCAGGGCTGATTCCTCGATAATCGACGGAAAGGCTGCCATGGCCTTAAACAGCTGTAACTCTTCGACCTGAGTCAGAAGAGATAAATCAACTTCTGCCAGACTAGGACAGACAATACCCTTTTCTTCCGCCTGTCGGAGAATAGAACAAAGACGGGCATGTCCATACTGGACATAATAGACTGGATTTTCATGGCTCTCTTTGGTCGCAAGATCGAGATCAAACTCCAACTGGCTGTCTGCCTTGCGCATCAGGAAAAAGAAACGCACCACATCTGCACCGACCTCGTCCAGAAGCTCATCCACTGTAATAAAGGTTGCCTTGCGGGTGGACATCTTGACTTGACGGCCATCACGCAGCAAGGTGACAAACTGATGCAGGACCACGGTCACCTGAGAAGAATCATAACCCAGCGCAGTCACCCCGGCCATGACATCGGGCACCGTAGCGATATGATCTGAGCCAAAGACATCAACCAGCCAATCAAAACCACGCCGGAACTTCTCGCGATGATAGGCAATATCGGGCAACCGATAGGTGGGTTCACCTGTACTCTTGATAATCACCCGATCCTGCTCATGACCAAACTCCGTCGTCTTGAACCAGACGGCGCCATCTTTTTCATAGACCAGCCCCTTATCACGCAATTCCTGAACCACATTGTCTATATGGCCATCTGCGTACAGGGTATGCTCATTGTAGTAATTATCAAAGACGATTCCCATCCGCGCAAGGGTCCCGGAGATATCCTTAAAGATCATCTCAACAGCCCTGGCTGTGAACGGGAGGGTATCCTCGTGATCACTCAGGGTACTCCCATGAGAGTCAAGTAATGACTGCGCAATCTCACGAATGTAATCACCCTGATAACCATCCTCGGGAAATTCGAATTCCAGCCCCTGCAGCTCACGATAGCGAGCACGGGTGGACTCACCGAGTACTCGCATCTGACGACCGGCATCGTTGAAATAATATTCACGATACACGTCATGCCCGGTGGCTTCCAGTAACTTAGCTATGGCATCACCAAGAATTGCCTGGCGACCGTGACCAATACTCAAAGGACCAGTGGGATTAGCACTGACAAATTCAACCATGACCCGGCGACTGGCACCGATATCTGAATGACCAAATTGTTCCTGCTGAGTCAGAACCGGAACCAAAACCTGTTGCCAGATCTCCGGCTTCAGGAAAAGATTAACAAAACCTGGTCCTGCTACTTCAACTTTCTCAATGGGCCCTGTATCAGCAGCAAGCAGGCCCACCAGCTGTTCGGCAAGCTGACGAGGATTGGAGCGCTCGATCCCGGCCAGGACCATGGCCATATTCGTGGAGTAATCCCCCTGCCCTTCACGCTTAGGCATCTCTACGGTGAATTTTCCAGCACCCTTATCAGACCATAAGCCCTGCTCCACACCTTGAGCAAAGGCCTTGTCCAGCAATTGTTTTATTCTTGTACGAATCATTCCTTCTCATCCAGGCGGTTCAAATAGCGCCGTTCATTATTATTTCCAAACAAACAGAGGACCTCATACGAAATGGACTCCATCCAGCTTGCAATCTCATCAGCCGAAATAAACTCATCTCCCTGTCTGCCCATGACAACAACCGTATCGCCTATTGCAACATCGGGACAATCTGTGATATCGACCATACATAAATTCATACAGATGCGACCTACAATAGGGACCCGCTGACCAGAAATCAAGACCTGCGCCTGTCCAGCCAGTCTTCGCAGATACCCATTGGAATAGCCGATGGGCAAGACCGCAATACGAGTCGGACGACTCGTGACAAAGGTATGACCATAACTGATCCCTGTGCCTGCGGCAACTGCCTTGACCTGAACCACTTGAGTCTCAAGTCGCATGGCCGGAGTCAAACGATCTTCTGGTACCTGTTCGAAAGCCTGCACGCCACCGGGATAATATCCATACAGTGAGATACCAGGACGAGCCAGATCGCCACAGGTTTCAGTAAAATACAACAAGCCTCCTGAGTTGGCTATATGGCAAATGGCATCGTGATCCTTCTGAACCTGCTGACAAACAGTTCTGAATTCCTGAAACTGCTCTCGACTCTGGTTAGAATGCGGATCATCGGCTCTTGGAAAATGACTCATGACCCCTGACAAACGCACTCCAGGCAAGTCAGAGAACAGATTCACATATTCATCGATTTCATGGGGGGACACACCTAAACGTCCCATGCCACAGTCAACCTTGAGATGGACGTCCAGTACCAGACCATTGTCCACAGCTGCCCGAGACAGAAGCCGCAGCATCACCTGGCTCACCACCACCGGAGTCAGATCATAATCAAATAAAAACTGAATATCAGACAGTTCGCACCCCAGTTGAACCAAAATCTGTCCCTTAATCCCAGCCTGTCGCAAACACACACCTTCTACGAGCTCAGCAACTGCAAAATGACAACACCCCTCCACGGCTAACGCCTGAGCCACCTCTAGCATTCCGTGGCCATAGGCATCAGCCTTAACCATGGCCATGAGTTGCACATTTTTCCCGGCCCGTTTCTGAAGCAGCCGAAAGTTAGCAGCCAGAGCTGCAAGATCAACTGTGACGATATTATGAGAATGGGGCAGATTCATTTGTCTTGAGATTCCCACATTGGACGACGCCAAGCCTGCCAGGCCTTGCGACTCGACCAGAACAGAGCCCAGCCAATGGCCGTTGAAACAAAATCAATCGCCACCGGCGCAAGAGCTGAACGACGCAGAATTACACCCAGAGTCATCATGGACAGCACAAGCCCCCAGGTACGAAGAGAATAGACCGCCCCCAGACAGGTATTATCATTAAAGGATTGAATCCGCAGGACTGCTTTAGCAACAGTACGATCGAGCAGAAACGTAGATTTGAGAGTTCCGACAATCAGAGCCGCAGAGAAGAGTATTATTTTGTTGTCCGACGGCAGAGCCACCAAACCTCGCAGCAGGAGAAGCCCCCCCACAATGGTCCAGAGCAAAGCAGCCAGCAACAGATGTTTGCGCCGTACAGCGCCAGGTTTCAGTCGAGCCAAAAATCCTGTCATGCTCTCTATCCACCTTATTCAAAACACGACAAGCCCATTCCCCATGACAGGGGAATGGGCTTGTCGATTCAACTGCCAACTGAAGAGATTAAACTTCAGTTACAGTGATAGCACCCTCAGGACATACTTCAACACAGGTCTCACAGCCGAGACACTCGTCCATTTCTACGGGTACTGCTTTGCCATCCTGCATCTCAAATACCTGAGCGGGACAAGCATTTACACACTCTTCATCACCTACACATTTGTCTTCTTCAACAACGACATCCCATGCCATGATACACCTCCAAAAATTAAAGAATTAAAAACAAGTATGAATCATAGCTTAAGTCAGATTCACCCTGTTCGCAGAACCATTGTTCAGCACTGTTTTCCAATAATTCACGCCCTGTTGTTTGTCAAGGAAAAAGCTTCCGGACCGCTTGCTCCAAAACCCGCAAAAGTGCGGGATAGAAAAGGTTCTTCTGACTGCAAACAGCCATTCTAGCCAGTGAATTCAGTTGACCATAATACCCCTTTTCATTTATAATTCCAAATTGTAAAATTAACTTTTTTTCAAAACTTGCCTAATCGAGATTGCACACCAAATCAGCAAACCACGTGTTTCTCACCGGCTCCACCTTCGAATACTCGTTGTCAGAAAAAAGCCCGTCTACAAATAAGGATTTCACTTTATGAGTAAGAAAATCAGCAAAAAAGAACAGAAAGAAGCCCTGATCGCCGAAAAGTCAGAAGCGTCCATGATCGATGGAATCATTGAAGGAAGCCCTGATGCAATTGGCGTGGTAGTCGTTCGCCTGGAATGCGGCTGCCGCAAAATGGCCGCCGTCGACAAGAAAGGTGATCCCGCCTCCAAGGTCATTGCGTACCGGGATAATGCCATGAGCATCTGCGATCAATGCAAGGAAGACCACGGCGACTTCATGCGGGTCACGGAATCCTTTATCCACTGGATAGAGCCTGCCCCGAGCCAGGATGACCAGGACATGATTAATGCCAAGGTTCTTGGTACCACTCCGGTCACAAATTAATCATTTCCTCACAGTCAACTCTTCGTGGCACGGCAACGTGCCACGAATCCCACTGCCCATTCAGGCGTACCCAATGCGTGAATATGGGTATATAAGGCCAGGACATTATTACGACACAGACCGTCACGCCCACCAATAAAACCGGTACCGCGATCCATCCGCAGAACCAGCTCCGAAGGGTTGCCTGACCAACTCAGGATTGTCGAATAACGAAACTCGTGCCCCTTCACCTTAGCTCCGACCGGATAAAAAGGATTGTTCTGCTCGGCCCGAAAGATTGAATAACCGTGGGCTTGTGGGCGTTTTGACAGACCGAAGCGAACCGGAAAAACACCAGCCAATTGATGCTCCACCCCGTCCAGGACAATGGACTCACCAAGATAAATCAGGCCTCCGCATTCTGCGTAAACAGGCAACCCTGACTCAACAGCAGCCCTGACTGAATGACGAAAACCTTCATTCGCAGCAAGATCAGCAGCACTGGTCTCAGGAAAGCCACCGCCAATATAGAGCCCATCAAGATCAGGTAACTTTGACGCACTGAGGGCATTAACCGGAACCAGTTCTGCCCCGGCCGCCTCCAGGGCCTCAAGATTCTCAGCATAGTAGAATTGAAATGCAGCATCCATCAGATAACCAATACGCAGGGAAGAAGAAGCGGGCCCAGCTTCAACTCCGAACGTATTCGGTATCACATTTTTTGAGGCCGGAATCTTGAACATCAGGTCCTCAATCCTCTCCACATCCAAATGCTCATCAATGGTATCGGCCAACAGCTCGAGTGCCGCATCAGCGCCATCATACTCCTGGTGCGGTGTTACACCAAGATGACGCATAGGAAAGATATCACGTTTGAGACGTGGTATGGCACCAACCACAGGAAGACCAGTATAGTGTTCCACGGCCTCAGTAACAATGGCCCGGTGCCGCGCACCGCCAATCTGATTCAACACAACTCCACAGATGTTCACTTGCGGATCAAACTGCTGACAACCCATCACCAGAGCCGCTACAGTGCGTGTCGTCTTGGTACAGTTGACCACCAGCAGAACCGGAAGATTGAGCATAATGGCCAGCTCTGCCGATGAATACCCGCCGGTGGCATTCACTCCGTCATACAGGCCACGATTTCCTTCAACGATCAATCGTTCCCCTTCCTGACCACGATCCTGAAACGAGGCCCTGATGACAGACTCCTCCATGAGAAAAGGGTCAAGATTATAACAACTACGACCTGCAGCCAGCTTCATCCAACCGGCATCAATATAGTCCGGCCCCTTTTTGAAAGGGACAACTGTTCTTCCCCGACGCGACAGGGCTGCCGTCAAACCTACCGAGACAACACTCTTCCCGGATCCACCGGCCAGACCGGCCACCATTAAACCTTTACTCATCACCATTATTTCCGTCAATGCTCGTTCTTTCCATACAGGCGCCATGCCTGACTGTAGAGCTGGTTAAGTTTTTCTTCCAAGAGCTGGCGCTCTTTTTCCAATCCCTGAACATCAAGATCCCGCTCTATCCTGTACGGCTCCCCAAAGAAGAAATCAATCCGGGAAAAAGGCAGGGGTAAAATCGTTCCATCCCAAGACCTGAAACGCTTATAACGACCGCAGGAACTGATCACAGGGAGAATCCATGCCCCGGTGCGGGATGCAAGCAATACGGCTCCGGGTTGGGCAATGCGAGCCGGTCCTTGCGAGCCATCAGCCACCAATCCCACATTCCGACCAGCACGCAGAGCTTTGATCAATCCCTTCAAGGCCTGAACGCCCCCCCGGTTACGCGAACCACGCACCGTCTCAAAACCAAGTCGAACCAACAGGCGACTCACATACTCGGCATCGCGACTGGTACTGACCATAACAGTGCCCCGTTCATGGCTCAGCACTCGAATGACGGGCAATAATTCATAATGCCAGAACACTCCGATCGCAGGGCCATCGGCACCCGCCAGAACCTCTCTATGCTCCCGACCATGAATCCGCACACGGCATGTGGCAAACCAGACACGAATCAGTGCAAGAAACAACAATGGAAATAAACGCAGAGATACGCGATATAAAAAACCATCCTTCATCCTATCTCGATCTCCAGTCGACGCAGTTCCTTGATTCGATCACGAAGCCTGGCCGCCTCTTCAAAGGCCAACTCCCGGGCCGCCACCTGCATCTCTTTCTCCACTCGCCCAATCTCACGTTCAAGATCGGCCAGGCTGGTATAAGTCCCCAGCTCTTCAGCAGCCTGAAGAAGAGTTGCATCATGAATATCGCCTGATCCATACCCTTCAGTCTTCAGATGTTGATTCAGTCCATCCTTGATCTGCGAACGCACAGTTTGGGGGACTATACCATGTTCTTCATTATGGGCCTGTTGAATTTTCCGCCTCCGGTGAGTCTCAGCCATGGTTCGCTCCATGGAACCGGTGATCTGATCGGCATAGAAGATAACCCTCCCCTTAGCATTCCGGGCGGCTCGGCCGCAGGTCTGGGTCAGGCTGCGCTCAGAACGCAGAAAACCCTCCTTGTCGGCATCCAGGACGGCCACAAGAGAAACCTCCGGTATATCGAGGCCCTCGCGCAGGAGATTAATACCAACAAGGACCTGATACTCACCACGCCGCAGATCACGAATCAGCTCCATCCGCTCAAGGGTCTTGATATCCGAATGAAGATAGCGGACGGCCACTCCCAGTTTTTCGTAATAGTCTGTCAGATCCTCAGACATTCGTTTAGTCAAAGTGGTCACCAGCACAGCCTCACCAAGCTCAGCCCGGACACGAATCTCTTCCAGCAAGTCATCCACCTGACTTCCTGCCGGTCGAATTTCAATCTCAGGATCAAGTAAACCCGTTGGCCGGATAATCTGTTCAACCACCTGCCCATGGGACTGTTCAAGCTCATAAGGGCCAGGAGTGGCTGAGACATAAACCGCTTGATGAACACGCTCCCGAAACTCCTCAAAACGCAAGGGGCGGTTGTCCAGAGCCGAGGGTAAACGAAAACCAAAATCCACCAGATTCTGTTTGCGAGAGCGATCCCCATTATACATACCATTGAGCTGAGGAACGCCAATATGTGATTCATCAAGAAAGATGACAAAGTCTTCCGGGAAATAATCAAGAAGATTGGGTGGCGGAGCCCCTGGCTCCTTACCGGTCAAATGACGACTGTAGTTTTCAATGCCATTGCAATAACCAAGTTCCTGTATCATCTCCAGATCAAACAAGGTCCGTTGCTCAAGGCGCTGCTGCTCCACCAGCCGGTTTTCATGGCCAAACCAGGTCAGCCGCTCACTGAGCTCTTCTTTTATGGTCTCCACGGCCCGCAATATACGGTCACGCGAGGTAACAAAGTGACTCCCCGGGAACACCGTGTACTCGGCAATCTGCTCCAGAACTACACCGCGCAACGGATCAATTACACTGATCGCCTCAACAGTATCACCAAAGAACTCAACTCGCAAAGCCCGCTCCTCCTCATGAACCGGAAATATATCAAGGACATCGCCTCGAACCCGAAAAGTGCCACGATGAAAAGAAAGATCATTACGCTCGTACAACATGTGGACCAAACGACGCTGGACAATCTCCATGGGCTGCTCTTCGTCGCGACGTAGAAACAGGTGCATACTGCGATACTCTTCAGGAGAGCCAAGTCCATAAATACAAGAGACCGAGGCTATAATAATAACATCGCTGCGGGTCAGAAGTGAGCGGGTGGCCGAATGGCGCAACTTATCAATGGCCTCGTTAATGGCCGAGTCTTTTTCGATATAGGTGTCAGACGGTGCAATATAGGCTTCAGGCTGGTAGTAGTCATAATAAGAAACAAAATACTCAACCGCATTATGGGGAAAAAGATCTTTGAATTCGCCGAAGAGCTGTGCGGCCAGAGTTTTGTTAGGCGCGATAATCAGGGCTGGCCGCTGTACTTCGGCGATCACTCCGGCCATGGTCAGAGTCTTCCCGGTTCCCGTCCCTCCAAGAAGAACCTGGTCGCGGCTGCCTGACCTCAACCCGCGTGCCAGTGTTTCAATGGCATGAGGTTGATCACCTGCAGGGCTGAATGGAGCGACAAGATCAAACATCAAACTGACCGCCCTTCTTTCTCAACTTCAACCAGATCATCAACAGATCGCTGGGCAACCCCCCTCTCCTCGTCTATGATCTCCTTCATATCAAGGGCCCGGTCAAAGGCAGTAATATGGTCCTGGTCAAGAAAGAGATCCTTGATACTGAAGACCTGCATCCGACAGGCCTGAGAAAAAAGACGGTTGACCAGAAGCAGGGAGGCAATTTCCATTTCCTTGATCTCTTTCTGTGTCACTGCGTTCATAGTCGCCTGCACAAAGTTACGATCATCCGTTTCAATATGAACAAAAGTGCGGAGCAGCTGCCTGTACTGCTCCTCATAATTGTCCAAATCCATAATCCTGTTCAGGCCAAGATAAAGATCCACAAGCCTTTTACGAAACCCCTGATACTGAGTCGTAATAAATGAATTTTCCGAGGCATCGAACTCATCCATATCTTTACGCACACCCTTAAAATTTTTAAGCGAGTTCATGATATTACGTGATGAATAAACGATTCGCCCTATTTCTCGCACCTCGCCCTCATCCAGCTCCTGGCTCTGCAGTCTGGCAAAAAAAGCGAAAATTTCTGCATGCAGCAGTTTGATATTGTCATAAAGTCGACCAATGGTCTGCCTGCGTTGCCCGCCATGCTCAAAAGGGAGAGCACTATTAAAGACAAGAGACTCATCAATGCGAAGAAGTCTCAGATTATACAGCTGACTCTCCTGGAGGAGATGATGGACTTCGTTGCGCAGGGCGGCAGTTGCTGCATCAGGGATTTCGTGGGTCGCATTGTTGAGAAAAGCAGTGAGCAAAACGCGTTGATCCGGGACAAACCGAATCAACCAGTCCGCCAACAAACCGATAAAGGGGAAAAAAACTAGAACACCAAGGCAATTGAACAAGGTGTGAAAGAGGGCAAGTCCCATAACACTGTTGGCCTCGATATCGACGACCATACCGACCAGGGCAACGAGTACCGGAAGAAAGAGTAAGGCGATCAAGCCCGTAGCCATATTGAAAACAAGATGGCTCCAAGCCACCCTTTTCTTTGCCTGAATCCCCCCCAAAGAACCGAGCATGACCGTAACTGTAGTCCCAAGATTCGCACCAATAACCATAGCCGTGCCAATTTCAAAGCTTATGAGACCGCTGTTCAAAGCTGTGAGAGCAATGGCGATACTGGCCGAACTGGATTGCATCAGCGCAGTCAGCCCCAGACCAATGACAAGATACGCAAGCATGCCGTAATCGGGAAACTGTGCGAGGTCTAATCCCGCAGCCAATCCTTCAACACTGGTCTTCATGTAATCAAGACCAAGAAACAAAAAGCCAAACCCCACCAGGAGACGAGCAAATTGAAAAATACGGGGCGACGAGGCAAAAATCACTAAACTGACACCACCAACTCCGACCAAAGGCAGGGCAAAGGTCTCAATTTGAACCTTAAAACCCAAAGTCGCCACAATCCAGGCGGTAAAAGTAGTACCGACATTGGAACCAAGCATTACTCCTATACCATTGCCCATGGTCATAACACCCGCGCCGACAAAAGCCAGAACCATGAGGGAAACCGCTGAGCTACTCTGAAGGATAGCTGTAACCAGTGCGCCGCTCCCGATGGCCCTTAAACGCCCATTGGTGTAGTGGCGAATTAATCGTCGAAATGCCCTTCCGGACAGATTTTTGACTGCATCCTCGAGCAGAAACATGCCATAGAGAAAGACACCAAGTCCCGCCAGAAGCTGCCAGATATCAAAATTCATAACTTAAAAACCCAACATGAGATAACAACCTATATTTTTTAAAAATTGGTCAAAACGCCTCTTCACCAGGCAACAAGCACTCAGTAAACCTCCATTGCCAGGAGAAAATGTGACTCTTTTCAGATGAAATCCTTTTCTCTACCAGCATGGTGATACTTAAATCTATACAGCTGCCAGCCCGTTACAAAAGATCATCAATACCACCAAAGCATTACATGCCATGGACATTTTACATCGACATCACATGTTCAGCGATATTATTCGCATGGTTACCAATTCTTTCCAGATCCTTGAGTACAGAGGGGTAAAAGATATCTGGCAACTCCACCAG
>JACNLK010000014.1 GCA_014381505.1 Candidatus Desulfatifera sulfidica
GGAAATAATATCAAAACAGTTGCCGTTTTACAAAATACTATTATTCAAGGTTCCCTTATGTTTGAGGTACATGATCAACAACTTAATTTGAGCCTATCATGAGTACAATAGTGCAAGCAGCTTTCCTTGAAGCTTTTTCACAAATTGAACCCCGCCTTATCTCTTGACAAAGATCCATTTAATGGGTGATTTGCAATTTGTCATCTGTTCGTGAACACTAGGGTATCAGATTCCTTTCCACTCAAAGACAATTACAACCATCCAACCAAGACACACAGTACCATGAACCAACATCAGGATATTATTGCCCGTGAGATGAGAATCACAAAGGCTCAAGTTACGGCAGTGGCTCATTTAATCAGTGATGGAAGCACCGTACCGTTCATCGCTCGTTACCGAAAAGAGGCCACCGGACTACTGGATGAAACCCAAATCACCGCTATCCGGGATCGCCTGACGCAACTGACAGAACTGAACAAACGGCGAAATGCGATCATCAACTCTCTCAAAGAGAGCAATCTGCTCAACTCGAAACTGCAACAGGATATCTTGACTGCACCCAGTCTGACGCTCCTTGAGGATATCTATCGACCGCACCGCCCCAAACGGCGAACCAGGAGCATCATTGCCATGAAAAAAGGGCTGGGACCTTTGGCGCGGGCAATTTATCAGCAGATTCAAAGTCACATCAAGCCCGACAAATTCATCAACCCGGTCAAGGGAGTATCCACCGAACACGAAGCCCTGGCCGGTGCCCGCGACATCATAGCTGAATGGATCAACGAAGACCCTGCGACCAGGGCCGCACTGCGTCATCTTTTCAACAGACAGGCTCTCATTGTATCAAAAGGTGTAAAGAAGAACCTGGAACGTGGGGCCAAATTTCGGGACTATTTCCAATGGCAGGAACCTGCTGCCAAAGTTCCAGGCCATCGCCTGCTTGCCCTGTTACGCGGCGAAAATGAAAAAGTGCTGACCGTGTCAATGCGTCCTCCCATAGATGTGGCCTTTGACTTTTTGAAAAAAAAATTTGCAAAGGGAAAAAACTTCGCGGCAACGCAGATCAATCTTGCTGCAGAAGACAGCTACAAACGGCTCCTTGCCCCATCGCTGGAAAACGAATTACGCAGCAAGCTCAAAGAACAGGCAGACCATGAGGCGATAAAGGTTTTTATCGATAACTTGCGAGAGCTGTTGCTTGCCTCACCACTGGGTCGAAAACGGGTCTTAGCTCTGGATCCAGGATTTAGAACCGGTGCCAAATTAATCTGCCTGGACGCCCAGGGCCAACTGCAGCACTCCACTACTATCTATCCAACTCTCTCCGCGGTTCAAAGCCGGGAGGCCGGAAATATCGTCACAGAACTTTGCCGCAAATATCGGATCGAGGCCATTGGTATCGGCAATGGCACTGCTGGCAGTGAGACAGAGGCGTTCATACATACCCTCACCCTGCCCTCTGAAATTATTATCACCATGGTAGATGAAAGCGGTGCTTCCATCTACTCCGCCTCAGAAACTGCCAGAAGCGAATTTCCAGATCATGATCTCACCGTTCGCGGCGCTGTATCCATTGGCCGTCGTCTGCAGGATCCGTTAGCTGAACTGGTTAAACTGGATCCGAAAGTTATCGGAGTCGGTCAATATCAGCACGACGTGAATCAAACGGCCCTGAAAAAAAGTTTGAATGAGACTGTGGCAAGTTGTGTTAACAAGGTCGGCGTCGAGTTAAACACGGCAAGTGCTGAGTTGCTTGCCCATGTTTCCGGGTTAGGGCCAGTGCTCGCCAGTAATATTATCAAATACCGGAACGACAACGGCCCATTCAACAGTCGAAAAACACTACTAAAGGTACCACGTCTGGGAAGTAAGGCCTTTGAACAATGTGCAGGTTTTTTACGGATCCAGGGCGCGACCAATCCACTGGATGCCAGCTCCGTTCATCCTGAGCAGTACAAGATCGTTGAACAGATGGCCAAGGATTGCGGATGTAAAGTGATTGACCTGATTAGCTCCCCGGAGATCCGGGCCAAAATAGAGATCGATCGCTATGTGACAGATTCTGTTGGTCTGTCAATCCTCAACGATATTCTACTCGAGCTTGCCAAGCCTGGACGCGATCCACGGGAGTCCTTCAATCAATTCTCGTTTGCCGAAGAAGTTAACAGGATTGAGGATCTGGAATCTGGAATGCGGCTGCCAGGATTGATCACAAATGTCACTAAATTTGGTGCCTTTGTGGATATCGGCGTACATCAGGATGGGCTGATTCACATCAGCCAACTGGCTGATCGCTTTATTCGTGACCCCTCTGAGGTGGTCAAAGTTCGCCAACAAGTTATGGTCCGTGTGCTCGAAGTTGATCCCAAGCGCAAAAGAATCGCTCTTTCTCTCCGGGAGGACTGATAAAAATGAAAAAGACAGAGGCAATCACCAAGCTCCTGAAAAAAAGCAACGCCAATATTTCTGCTGTAAAGGCGAACAAGACCATGGTAACTCTGCACCTGCTCGTGGAGAAAGAGCGCCCCAGTTCAAAATATGCCGGTAAAATAAAAAAATACAAGGCCCTGACCGAACCGGGCTTACAATTCGGGGTAAACGAAGAAAATCCCAACAGCCCGGGGCAGACCACCCCTCATTACTTTACCGATACGTTTGATCAGCTACTGGCACTGATCAAAAACGAAATCAAACGGGAATCATCATGAATGGCATGAATCGGCGAGACATTAAAACCGGCCTGCAGGTTTCTATCGTCCTTAAACAGGATCAGCACTCAGGAAAACTCACAACAGGGGTTGTAAAGACTATCCTGACAAATACCCTGACTCATCCCCATGGCATCAAAGTTCGCCTGGAAAATGGCGCTGTCGGACGTGTCAAACATATTGAAGACGTTTAAATGGCTCAACCATGGCACGTTCTTGAACGTGATAAACCTCACGAAAGAAACAAAGTCCTGGCAGCTGAGGCCGTCGTCATGTCGTTTACATTGCCAAAAAAATTCACGCATTAAAAGACAGATCATGAAAAAAATATCCGGTATTATTGTCGACCCTATTGCCCGCAAACAATTTCCAGGAACCCTTGTGATTGACGAGGGACGTATAGTTGACGTTTTGTCTGATCCAGACTCAAGTATTGCAGGTCCTTTTATCCTGCCTGGATTGATCGACTCACATATCCATATTGAAAGCTCCATGTTACCCCCAGCAGCTTTTGCAGAAATGGCGGTCACTCATGGTACCGTTGCCGTAGTGGCGGATCCCCATGAAATTGCCAATGTACTGGGTGTTCCTGGTATTGATTTCATGATCGAGAATGCCGCGCAGGCACCGCTGAAATTTTATTTTGGCGCGCCCTCCTGTGTGCCGGCAACTGAATTTGAAAATTCAGGTGCCACTGTATCAGCCAACGATGTGGAAGAATTACTGCAAAGAGACGATATACATTTCCTGGCAGAGATGATGAACTTCCCAGGGGTCATCGGCAAGGATCGAGAGGTTATGGCCAAACTCCAAGCCGCAACCAGATTGGGCAAAAATGTAGACGGCCACGCACCGGGACTGCACGGAGAGAATCTGGTGGCCTATGCCGGGGCCGGGATCAGTACAGATCATGAAGCGTTCAACCTCGAAGAGTGTTACGAAAAACTGGCTCTGGGGATCAAAATTCAGATTCGCCAGGGATCAAGCGCCCGCAACCTTGATACCCTGCACCCGCTCATCAGCAGCCATACCGACCAATGCATGTTGTGCAGCGATGACCTGAAACCGGCTGATCTCACTCGTGGACACATCAATCTTCTTGTGAAAAAAGCCCTGCAACTAGGGCACGACCTCTTTGATATTCTGCAATGCGCCTGCGTCAACCCGGCGCGTCATTACCAACTCAAGGTCGGCCTCCTGCAAAAGGGCGACCCGGCAGATTTCATCATCGTTGATGATCTGGATCAAATGAAGATCAGCGCCACCTGGATTAATGGCGAGATGGTCAGCACTCAAAACCAGGCTCTTTTTCAAGTCGACCCGGCGCAACCGATCAACCACTTCAATGCGGCACCGATCTCGCCAGAGGAGCTTCAGGTCAAATCAAAAGGATTACACATCAAGGTGATAGAAGTCACTGACGGCCAGATAGTCACGGGAGCAGGCCTTTATCCTGTACCTGACAGCAGTGCGTTCATCTATGCCGATCCGCAGGTGGACATACTGAAGATCCTCGTCCAGAATCGCTATCAACCCACGCCTCCATCCATTGCCTTTGTGCGTGGATTTGAGCTGAAACACGGGGCCATGGCCTCTTCCATTGCCCATGACTCCCACAATATTATAGCCGTTGGTTCCAATGACCAGGACCTGACCCGTGCCGTCAACCTGATTCATGAAAGTAGTGGCGGGATTTGTTTTGTAAATGGCAACGAAGAACTGACCCTGAAACTTCCGATTGCCGGGCTCATGGGGCTTGGCAGTTGTGAACAGGTGGCCCGGGAATACGCCAAAATTGAACAACGGGTCAAGGAAAACGGCTGCCAGCTCCAAACACCTTTTATGACCATGGCCTTTCTGGCCCTGCCCGTCATTCCATCACTCAAAATCACGGACCTGGGTCTTTTTGATGTAGATAAATTTGAGCTGACGGATCTCTTTGATTAAAATCGACTGCTGAAGGTTGACCTACCGCTATTACACTCAAGATGACCTGAAGTTTTGAAATTCTCAGGACTCCCTTGAGTGAAGCTGTAACACCTGGTTTCACAGAATCTGAAATCCGTCTTCTCAGTTTTAAACCTTGCACCGGCCAGCCTGCCATGCTAAAAAATCCATTCTTTCAAGAAGAAACAAATACCTCAGACTTCACAAAACCACGATTCTAACGGTCATTCTCACGTACAATCCTGAATTTACACGAGAGAACTGTCCTCTTCCCACTTTCCCCTAAAACGTATACATGATCCATCTAACAAATATCACCAAGCAACACGGAAGCCAGATTCTCTTCACTCATGCCAGTTTACAGATTCTTCCCGGTGTACGAACAGGACTGGTTGGCCCCAACGGTGCCGGCAAAAGTACCATCTTCCGTCTGATTACCGGTGAAGAGGAGGTAGACGCCGGTGACATTGCCTGCTCCAAAAAGACAGTGATCGGTTACTTCTCTCAGGATGTAGGTGAGATGGCTGGTCGTTCAGCCCTTGAAGAAACCATGTCGGCTGTTGCCCAGGTCATGATTTTGGCGCAGGAGATTCAGGAGATGGAGGCCGCCATGGCCCAACCCATGTCCGATGACGAACTGGCCGCTCTCCTGGAGCGCTATGGAAATGCCCAGGAAGAATTCGAGCACCGTGGTGGCTATGATTTGGAAACTCGAGCACAATCCGTACTCACCGGCCTTGGTGTCGGGCCTGATGATTTCAACTGCCCGGTTGAGTCTTTCAGTGGTGGGTGGAAGATGCGCATCGCTCTGGCAAAAATTCTGACCATCAATCCAGATGTCCTGCTCCTGGACGAGCCCACAAACCATCTGGATATCGAGTCCATCCTCTGGCTTGAAGAATGGCTCAAAACTGAGTTTAAGGGTGCCGTGCTCATGACCAGTCATGATCGAACCTTCATGAATTCCATTGTCAGCCGTATCATTGAAGTGGCCAATAAAACAATCACCACATATGGAGGAAACTACGACTTCTATCTCCAGGAACGGGAGATCCGCCGGGATCAGCTTGTGGCAAGTCACCGGCGTCAACAGGAAATGCTGGCCAAAGAAGAGGAATTTATCGCCCGCTTTGCAGCACGGGCCTCCCACGCAGCCCAGGTGCAGTCACGCATCAAAAAGATTGAAAAGATTGAACGAATCGAACTCCCACCTGAGCAAAGAGTCATGCGTTTCGAATTTACTGAACCACCTCGCAGTGGTGACGATGTGGTGGCCATGGAAGATCTTGCCAAGGCATGGGATCTTGAGGATGGTGGAACAAAACCTGTATTCAGTGGAGTTACAGGGATGATCCGTCGACAGGAAAAGATTGCCGTGGTCGGTGTCAACGGCGCTGGCAAATCAACTTTTCTGAAGGTCATTGCTGGCCAGACCGAGCCGAGCAGTGGCAGTGTCACCCTTGGTGCAAACGTTTCAGTTGGATATTTCAGTCAGCATTCCATGGACGTTTTAGACGGCAACAGTACAGTGTTCAACACAATCCAGGACGCCATGCCCCAGGCCCATATGGGTACTATCCGCAACCTGTGCGCCGCCTTTCTCTTTCAGGGCGATGATGCAGACAAACGGATCAGCCAACTCTCGGGCGGTGAAAAAAGCCGTGTGGTTCTGGCAACTCTACTGGCACGTCCCCTTAACTTCCTGATTCTGGATGAGCCCACAAACCATCTTGATCTGCAATCTCGCGAAATCCTGCTCCAGGCACTCAGGAAATTCGCTGGTACTGTGATTCTGGTGAGCCATGACCGTCATTTTTTAAGATCCCTTGTGGATCACGTTATGGAGATCGATCACGGCGAGATGCGCATATATGGCGGCGACTATGATTATTATCTGCAAAAATCGGCCTCATTAAAGGCCTGATTGACATGGTTGCTGTTCCTGGGAAAACGGTTAGTATATGTAAAGTTCATCATGAACAATTAACTTTTATCCAAAATCTGTATTGCGCTCAGCCCCCTCACACAATTTTCAAATATCCTGAATATTGTGTGAGTTCATCAGAGCTGAAACAATCCTCATAAAAGTTCACGAGTAGCCCTTTGCCTGCCATCACTCCCACACCTCTCGACAGCCTTCGACAAATCTTCGGCTACAGCAACTTCCGCCAATACCAAAGCGAAATCATATCGACTCTGATCCGGGGTGAAGACGCCTTTGTTCTCATGCCAACCGGGGGCGGCAAGTCACTCTGCTACCAGATCCCGGCCCTGCACCGACCGGGAATTGGCATTGTCGTAAGCCCCCTGATCTCGCTGATGAAAGATCAGGTGGATGCCTTACGAGAAAACGGCGTGCGTGCTGCCTATTACAATTCATCACTCAATGCCGGTGAAGCTCGAGACGTCCTGCGCCGACTGCACACAAACGACCTGGATCTTCTTTACATCGCTCCGGAACGCCTGATGAGCCACGATTTTTTAGAGCGCCTGAACGATGTTCAAATTGCTCTTTTTGCCATTGATGAAGCGCACTGTGTCTCACAATGGGGGCATGACTTCCGCCCGGAATACATGCAACTGGGACGACTCCGTGCCCTCTTTCCAAAAATCCCGCTTATCGCGCTCACCGCCACAGCTGAGAGCCAGACCAAATCCGACATCCAGGAACGTCTCAATCTGCAAAAGGCCCATTCGTACATCGCAGGCTTTGATCGCCCCAATATCCGCTATACTGTTGTGGATAAACGGAAGCCCAAAGAACAGCTGCTGGCCTTTCTCAGGGGGCGGCATGAGCAGTCAGGAATCGTCTATTGCCTGAGCCGTAAACGGGTTGAGCAAGTCGCAGCTCATCTCTCCAAGAGCGGTTTTTCCTCAGCCGCCTACCATGCCGGACTTCCTGCTGATGAACGCAAGCGGGTGCAGAACGACTTCCTCAAAGATAACCTGCAGGTCGTGGTGGCTACGGTGGCCTTCGGCATGGGCATCGACAAACCAAATGTCCGGTTTGTGGTTCATTATGATTTACCCAAGACCATTGAAAGCTACTACCAGGAGACAGGCCGCGCTGGACGTGACGGATTACCCTCTGAGGCCCTGCTTCTCTTTGGATACGGCGATATTGCAGTGGCTCGTGGCCTCATTGAATCAAACAGAAATCAGGATCAGAAACGTATTGAGATCCACAAACTCAACTCCATGGTCGCGTTTACCGAGGCCCAGAGCTGCAGACGCAATGTGCTGCTTGGTTACTTTGGCGAACACCATCAAAAGCCCTGTGGAAACTGTGATATCTGCCTGGATCCGCCAGAACTCCACGATGTAACAGAAGAGGCTCGCAAGGCTCTCTCGTGCGTCTATCGGGTGGGCCAACGCTTTGGCATGATGCATGTAATCGATGTCTTGCGCGGCTCACAAAACGAGCGTATTCGACGTCTCCAGCACGAACGTCTCTCCACTTATGGTATTGGCAAGGATCAGCCCAAGGAATTCTGGACCAGCCTCATGCACAATCTGGTGCACCATGGCTTCCTCTTCCAGGATGTGGCTGAATACTCCATCCTCAAACTCACCGAGACGGCTCGTCCTCTGTTGCGCGGGGAACAACAGTTTACCATGGCCAAACCGCGGGCCAGGGTGTCATCCGCGAAAAAGAAAAGTCCAAAAAATACTGCCGCTCTTGATTACAACGAAGAACTCTTTGAAAAGCTCCGCGTTCTGCGTAAAGAGCTTGCTGATGCTGGTGGAGTGCCACCGTTCGTGGTATTTGGAGATAAGTCTCTGATCGAAATGGCAGCCCACCTCCCCAGCGATGATGAGGAATTTCTCTATATCCACGGAGTGGGTGCAAACAAACTGAACAAATATGGACCGGCATTCCTTCAGGCCATTGCTGACTTCAAAAAATAGAGCAAATCTCTTTTTACTTCTCCATTTACACAACTGATCCTTACAACTACCAGAAACTCATGAATGACAACAAAACAGACCAGAACAATCAAACTCAAGCCGACCCTGGAGTGATAAAAAATACGCCTCATGTCAATGACCCAATGCATGGCGTCACTCTGGAGATGATTCTTACTCGCCTGGTTCAGCGCTACGGGTGGGATAAGTTGAGTGCAAAAATTTCTATCAATTGTTTCAGCAAAGATCCAAGCATCAAATCGAGCCTTAAATTTTTGCGTAAGACGCCCTGGGCCAGAAAAAAGGTTGAAAGTCTGTATTTGCGAACACGATTTATCAAACAAAAATAAAACAAGCACAAAAAACTGACTACACCTTAATATAACAAGGAAAAACAGTAACAACACAGAGATAACTTCTCTTCCGGAATAGTCTCGCCTCCCGTACAGGTTGACACCGAGGGACTTTTTTATCTTGCACAAACAGTAATAACCAAGTATAAATAATTCTTTCAGTAATCCTACTTCAAGTAGAAGCATAATCTTACACGTTGTTCCCTCCTACGTTGTTCTTTCCTGCATCGTTCGCCCACCGTTGAAGTTTCTGCTTATCGCTTAACAGAAGAGCAGATTCACACTTTATTACGGAACCACCAAGCATACACAACCCCATATACTTACTGCCCGCACGTCCCGAAGCCTACGTAACCCTGAGCACCCAACACCAAACTGTGTTGGTATTCCTCAGCAGTCACTTCCTGACAATTCTCGGCAGTAACATAATAAAACACGACACAATAAGATCGAAGCGAGCAGTTCACTGTAACGCTTACACGGTACTGAGCTGAGGCCACCGCCCCGCCATACCTTTATCATTTTCAGGAGTTTTAATGAGTTTTACAGCATTCAATTTTCACCCCCAGATTCAAACCGCTCTGGACAATTCGGGCTACGAGGCCCCCACACCAATCCAGAACCAGGCCATTCCTCCGGTACTTGCCGGGCGTGATATCTTAGGCCTTGCCCAGACCGGTACAGGAAAGACGGCAGCATTTATCCTTCCTCTTCTGCAGCGCCTCCATGCAGGCCCCAAAGGGAAGATTCGGGCACTGATTATTGCCCCCACAAGAGAACTTGCCGAACAGATCCATACCTACATTGGCAAAATGGCCAAGCACACACACATGCGCAGCATGGTTATCTATGGTGGAGTGAGTAAGCACAGTCAGATCAGTAATATCCGTCGCGGTGCAGATATTGTTGTTGCCTGCCCGGGTCGTCTGCTTGACCTTGTCAATGATCGAGCCATCAACCTGTCAGCCGTGGAAATGCTGATCCTGGACGAGGCTGATCACATGTTCGATCATGGCTTCCTGCCAGATATCCGTCGCATACTGAAAACTTTGCCCCGGAAACGTCAGACAATGGTTTTTTCTGCCACCATGCCCAAAGAGATCCGTTCTCTGGCCGAAGACATCCTCACGCACCCGACTACCGTCCAGATCAACCATACGCAACCAACCGCATCAATCTCACATGCTTTTTATAAAGTTGAGCAGAGAGACAAGGCCAAGCTGCTGAGAAAGATTCTGACAGAAAAAGATATTACCACAGCAATTGTTTTCACCAGGACGAAGCACAAAGCGAAGAACCTGGGACTCCAACTGCAGAAGGCAGGTTTTAAGGCTACGTCAATGCAGGGAAATCTTTCTCAGCCCAAAAGGCAAGAAGCCCTTGACGGTTTTAAAAACGGCACCTATAATATTATGGTTGCTACAGATATCGCGGCACGAGGCATCGATGTGTCAGGTATCTCACATGTCATTAACTTTGACATGCCAGCAACAGCAGAGACATATACACACCGTACCGGCCGTACTGGCCGCGCGAGTTGCACTGGCGAAGCATTTACTTTCACCGCTGCAGATGATTATAAAATGATCAAGGCTCTCGAGCAGTCCCTCGGTCAAAATTTAGTTTTCCAAACGATCGCAGGGTTTCAAAGTACTCCACAGGTCTCAGAAAACAAAACAACGGCACAAAACCCCACAGCTAGGATCGCAACCAAAGCGCGCTCTGCCAGGGGGAAAAAAAAATCACAACGCAACCAGCCAGAGATCTTTAACTTAGGTCTCTCGACCAGGGCGTAATAATATCAGTTTTGGAAACAAAACTGTAGCCGAGTCGTAGTTAGACGGTTCGGCTCATTAAAAAAGTGGTTCCCAAGGGAGCCCAGCACAAAGGAGTAGTACAAGATGGCTGAAGGTACAGTTAAATGGTTTAATGATTCTAAAGGTTTTGGTTTTATCGAGCAGGACGGTGGTAACGATGTATTTGTTCACCACAGCGCAATCCAGGCAGACGGCTTCAAGTCTCTGGAAGAAGGCGCCCGGGTAACTTTCGACATCGTCGATGGCCCCAAAGGCCCTGCAGCTGCTAACGTTGTTCAGCAGTAATCGCTTACAGCGTGCATAAAAAAGACCCCGCTTTTTGCGGGGTCTTTTTTTTTACCCGCAGCAAGATTTCTACCGAATACCAAATCATACAAGGATAAAGCATTGGCAAGAACAAACTATTCATTTGAAAAGCGCCAGAAAGAATTAGCAAAGAAAAAAAAGAAAGATGAAAAACGTCTGCGTAAACTCGAATTAAAAGAGTCAAAAGAGAGCCCAGCCGAAGAGAATGACACCCACACAGAGGACGCCCCAACCACGCCCTCCCTGGACGACTAACCACTACGCCCTTCTCTCCCTCCCGCTTTCCCTCATTACAGAACACTACATTCCACAGGGAGCCTCCTTGTGGATTTTTTTATAAGGACACGACCATGATCACCGCATCCAATGTGGCTCTCTCCTATGGCAAGAGAGTTATATTCAAAGACGTTAATATCAAGTTTATCCCTGGAAACTGCTATGGCTTGATCGGTGCAAACGGCGCCGGAAAATCCACCTTTCTTAAAATTCTTGCAGGCCAGTTTGAACCGGATCATGGTGAAGTACATAAGGCCCCACGACAACGTCTTGCCATGCTCAGCCAGGATCAGTTTGCCTTTGATGAGTACACTGTTTTTGATACCGTGTTCATGGGCCACAAAAAACTCTACAAGATCATGGCCGAACGTGAGGCCATTTATGCCAAAACAGACTTTACCGAAGAAGATGGTATCCGCTCTGGCGAGCTTGAAGCCCTGTTTGGTGAGATGAACGGTTATGATGCGGAAGCAGAGGTTGGCACCCTGCTAAACGGCCTGGGTATCCCCGACGAAATGCGCCAGAAATACATGAAGGATCTCGATGGCAGCGACAAGGTTCGTGTACTCTTGGCCCAGGCACTGTTCGGTTCTCCGGACATCCTGCTTCTCGATGAGCCCACAAACCAGCTGGACATCAAGACCATTAACTGGCTCGAAGATTTCCTCGCACGCTTTCAGAACACCGTTATTATCGTTTCCCATGATCGACATTTTCTCAACCAGGTCTGTACCCATATGGCCGACATCGATTACGGTAAAATAAATATCTATGTCGGTAACTATGACTTCTGGTATGAGGCGAGCCAGCTTCGCTTTCGTCAAAAAGAAACCGAGAGCAAAAAGGCCAAGGCCAAAGCTGACGAACTCAAAGAGTTCATTCAGCGCTTCAGTTCCAATGCCTCCAAGGCCAAGCAGGCCACCTCACGTAAAAAGCTGCTCGACAAACTCACGCTTGAAGACATGCCCATTTCCTCAAGGAAATACCCCTATATCGTGTTCAACGCCGAGCGCCCCTGTGGAGATGTTATTCTGGAGATCGATGGTCTTTCCAAAGAGATCGATGGGGTATCCATGTTCAAAAACCTGACTCTCACGGTCAACAATGGTGACAAAATTGCATTCATTGGCCCCAACAGTCTTGCAAAAACAACCCTGTTTCAGATTTTAGCAGGGGAACTTGAGCCTGACGAGGGCAGCTTTCGCTGGGGAGTAACCATCAACAACTCCTACTTCCCAAAAGAAAACAACGAGTATTTCAACAATGATGATCTTGATCTTGTGGGCTGGTTACGCCAATTCGCCGGGCCCAAGGAACATGAGAGTTTCTTCCGGGGCTTCCTGGGCAAGATGCTCTTCTCGGGTGAAGAGGCCATGAAAAAGACATCCGTGCTCTCTGGTGGAGAGCGGGTCCGCTGCATGCTCTCCAAAGTCATGCTCTCCGGAGCAAATGTTCTCATCCTCGATGAGCCCACAAATCATCTCGACCTTGAATCAATCACCTCGTTGAACAATGGTCTGATTGGTTTTTCTGAGGTCATCCTTTTTGCCTCCCATGATCATCAGTTTGTCTCCACAATTGCAAACAGAATCGTTGAGATTACGCCCGATGGCATCAACGATGTAATGATGACCTACGATGAACTCCTGG
>JACNLK010000062.1 GCA_014381505.1 Candidatus Desulfatifera sulfidica
CTCTGAGCGGCCACGGCCGGCAGACCAAGGAACCGGAAACTGCCGCTGTAATCCCCGCCCCCGGCCCAGAGCAGCTCTCCTGCCGGGCTGTACACCAGAATCCGCTCATTCCCGTCCACGGCCACGGTCTCGGGCGCGCCGTCACCGGTCACATCGGCAAAGATAAAATCAAACAGATCGACCCCTGCGGGGAGAGAGAGCAACGGTCCGCCAGTCAATGCGGATTTCGATTCAGACAGGCGATACACGCCTGGGCTGAGCAGGGAATCCATCCCCGTCTGCTGCCCCAGAAGAATCAAGCCCTCACCCGGGACGGCCACGGGACGCAGATACCAGGCAAGGCCCGACGACCTGACATGCAGATTGCCCTCCTGCCAGAGCAGAACAAGCGAGGCCGCTTCCTCCTGATCCGTGGCGCTGACATAGATCTCGGCCCGGCCGTCACCATCCACATCGGCCACGGTCAGAGCATGGACACGCAGACCGGCGGGAAGAGGACTTTCGTGCTGCTGGCGGAAAATCCCGTCTCGCTCCTGATAGAGGAGAATCCGGCCATGGGAGGCAGTGACAATCTCATCCAGGCCGTCGCCGTCCAGATCACCCACATCCATGGCCTGAACAGTCAGGGGCAGGATGCCGCTGCGCCTCACCTCCAATGATTCCGGGACCAGTCCCTCAACACCCTCCAGGGCCGATTCCACAGCATAGATTCCCTGCTTATAGGCCCGTTCCGGATGGGGTGACTGAAAAACAGGGGGCGCGGTGAGCGCTGTTTTGCTCTGCTCTGCCAGCGGAACCATGCGGCCCGGCGCAAAGACCCGACGACTCATCTCTGCGGCCAGCTGATCTATGGCGGTCATCACTCCGGCGCCGCCGGCGGCCTCAGCCGTAAACTCCTGGTGATTTTCCTCTGCTGCGAGGGCCAGGACCAGGGCCTGAAAAGTCAGGCGCTCGCCAGACTGATCCAGTCGGCCAGCCACCAGGTAATCGGCCTGGTAGCGGTCCATCAGGGCATCAAGACGGGCCGGGATAACGCGGCCATCACCGTCCAGCAGACCCGCAGTCTCAACACCCTCCACCGGTTCCACCCCCGCGCCCACGGCCAGACGGGCGACAAGCATGTTTCTGACCGGATCGGCCAGGTATGCATAATCACCCGCCGCACTGGTCTCAAAGGGGAGGAAAAGGACACGACTCCCCTGTTCGGCAGGCGGTTCCCCGGCTGAGGCAATAGCCGGCAGGAGCAAACAACTGAACAACATCACGGCAACTCGCAAAGACATATCTTCTCCCAAATAATTAATGGATCAAATGAATGAATGGATCAAAGCACTTGTTGAAACGGCCCCAATTCAATAAAAAAGAATTTTTATTAGAAACGACCACTCTTGGCAAAAAGCAAAGAAACATTGACAACTTATAGTCCAAATCGTGCCATCAGGCAAGAATTCTCTTCTCCAGATCAAGCAAAAAAAGCGCCAATAATTCAAGAAAGATAGGCCTGAATTTCCTAATCAACACCCCCTCGGAGACACCACCTGCACCTGACAGGGCAGTCTGAAATTCCCCTTGACACTCTCGTCAATTGAATGCATATTGGAAGTATAGATATTTGTACTTAAAGATCCCTTGGGACTCATACAGAAATACCGTCACCTGACGACACCATGAAACGCAAACTCATCTCACTCACAGCGCTGTCTCTCTTCTGTCTCGGCACCCCGGCCATGGCCGATCCGCTGACCACAGAGAGCGCCTTTAAAATCACCGGATATATCTTTGATTCCGGGACGGAGGCAAAGAGCGCCACAAATCCAGCCATGCCCCAGCTGATGGCCGGAGCCATTGACAAGATCATGGCCGCTGAGAACGGAGTGAGCTCTGAGTTTTCCACCACTGGCCGAAGCATTCCCCCCCGAAGTTTTGCCATAGGCGCCACCTTCTCGGCCACCGACAAGCTGACCCTGCTCAGCACCATCGGCATCACCCAGCCTCAAAACGAACCATTCATCTACAACAGCAACTTCGGCTGGGAACTTGACTTGGGCGTGGCTTACAAACTCCTGAACAACCTGACCTACGAGGTCCACTTCGGCTACATGGATACCGGCGAGGCCTTCACAGAAAGCCCGACCCTGACCGAGGTGGAAAAGATCACCATCCTCACCAACAAGCTGACCATGAGCTTCTGATCCGTCCCATCTCCACGAAAAACACCAACCCCGCCGATCAATGATCAGCGGGGTTTTTTATTGCCTCATCATGATGCCGCGGCAAGAATTCATCAAGCATGACCTGCCGCGCCCAGCTCACGGAACCTTGATTGTCAGCATCTTCCCGGTCAGCGGGTCCTTGCAGCGGATCACGGCTGACACGGCGCCCGGAGAGAGGGGCTCCGCGAAGGTGGTGCGCAGGGTCAAGGTGCCCGGCGATGGCTGGCGAATCAGCCACTTGATCTCACCCCGCCCTGACTGCTTCGGCAGTGGAACGGCTTTTTGCAAGCTGCTGCCCCTGGGGGTCCGTTGAATCACAATCAGGCTTCCAGGAGCCGGGGTTCCCACCTGAATTTCCAAGACAATTTCTCTCCCCTGCGCTGCCAGATAACGGGCCGTGATCTCACCCTCGGCACGGGCAGCCGGGACCGCCACCAAAGAGGTCAAGGCGACCAAAGAGAACAGCGCTCCCATCCAGACCGGCATCACGGCGCCACACACCCCTTTTCCCATCATTCTCTCCTCAAGGTAGAATCTCGAATGCCTGTTGCTCCGGCAGCCAGCGATAACCGCTGCCCAGCCACATCTCTTCAATCCGGTCCACATCCAGACCAAGCCCTTCCGCCACTCCAAAATCATCATGCACATCCAGAACCTCTTCATCGCTGATCCGCTGATCGCGATCCTGATCGGCCCAGTGAAAGGGTTGCAGTTCAAGCTGTGAAGCCCCAACAATCTCGCTCTCCTGATGCCGCTCGCGACGCAGAAGCACTGATCCGCGAAAACTGACCTGAGTCTGAACATCGGCTTGCGTCTCACAACGGGCCAGATAGACGACCTGCACGTCCCCGCCCTCACGACCCAGCCATTTGAGCTGTCCCTCTGCGGCTTCCAGGGCCTTGGGCAGAGAAGAAACCAGCACACAGCGGGGCGGTAATTGCTCACGAATCAACAGCGATGACGAGTTTTCATCATCCGCCGTCACCCGAATGACCACGGGAAAGACCTGACCCGGAGCGCTGTGGGTGGGAAGAACCCGTATGGCTTCTAGGGTGAACGGCTGCGGAACAGACGAAAGGTCCCGTAAAAACCAAGCCACAATCAGGAATACAATGGGGATCAGCCCCCAGAGCAATGGACGAAACGACTGGCGGCCCGGCCCAGGACGCACGGGACTCACCGTTTCCGGATCATGCTCAGCCGAAGATGGTCCAACCGGCTCTTCAACAGATTGCCCCCCCGCACCTTCCCGGGCTGTTTTTTCTGCCTCCACTCCGGGGACCAGGAGTTCTGTCAACTCCACCTCCAGAGCGGCAGCCAACTTCAGCCCGTTTTCCTTTTTGATGGTCGGCGACTCGCTCCGCTCCCAGCGCGAAATGGTCTCAGTGGTCACGCCCACAACCGTGGCCAGGTAGAGTTGAGTCAACTCCAGCCCTTCCCGCAGTCCGCGAATACGGGGACCACTGACCTGAACCATGGCCAGCCCCGATTTATTTTTCTCCTGTTCCGACAAGCGTCACCCTTTTCCGATCAACTCAACAAAAACATAAGCATTTGAAATAAAACAATATAGCAGAACAAGCATACCCGATATCGGGTCGACATCAAGCGATATCGTCTTTTTTTACCTGACGTGCTGACCTACAGTAAAGACAAAAGAACAGACCTGCAACAGACAGCTGCGGGTCACACCACAACCACCATCAAAAGGAGACCAACCATGAAACGTACCCTCGCCCTCATCGCCGCGACTCTTCTGCTCACCGCCACCGTCAGCACCGGCATCGCCGCCACCCTCAAATGCACGGTCACCAGTGTTGATCAGGCAACCGTAATCCTTGACTGCGGCGATAAGGCCGACACCCTGAAGGCCGGCGATGCCGTCAAGGTCAAGACCGAAAGAGTCAGTGCTGCCATCGAAGGTTGCTGATTCACAGCCTTGCAACAATCCGGGCTGAGCGAGTAACGGCCTGCTCCGGCACACGGACGGGACGCGCTGATGCAGTGAATCAGCAACGGGGATGCTTTTCACGCCGAGGGCATCCCCGTTTTTACGCCCGGACCTGATACCTGCCCCCATCCTTGACAACAAGTTCATCTTGCAAAGCTCCCCCACCCTGCTATACTTCAAAGGAATTAAACAGCGTAACTATTCCGTTACAACCCGTAGAGAGTGTTCATTCACAGTTTATGCTGAACAGCTCCCAAACAGCAATCTTCAGCACTGCCGTACCCAAGGCACCTCTGCCCCCATGACCGACTCCACCGAACAGCACCGCCACCTCTTTCTGGTTCATGCCCCTGACCACAGGCAGGCACGAAAGCAGGTCACTCTGTTCATGGAGCACACTCAGCTGATCCGCTATCATTCCATCCGGATCATCGACCAGGAGATCATCAACGGCAGCAGCCCCACCTTCCAGACAGGCATCAGCCAGGCCATTGCACAGAATCGCGCCTTTGCCGCTACCCTGGTAGAGGAGCTGGCGGAAAGCCATATTCACACGACCCGCGATCTGCTTACCATCAAGCAGGGGTATCCCAGCAAACTCCTGCATATCCTCACCCATGTCCTGGACGGCTTCATGGGACCAGACTCGGCCTTCTACAACCTGATCGACGACTCCCACTGGCTGAGTCCGGCCCTGCAGAAAGACATCGACGCCCAACCCGCTGAACACTGGCTCGTCCCCGTGCACCCCGGAAGCGTCGAACGCTCGCTGCTCCACACCTGATCCAAACCAAATCGCAACCTTTCAAGAACGCCACATCTGCTCTGGCATCGACCTGCTCATGGAGCGATCAGTACATTTCACAGACATCTTGCGCCTACCCGAAATATCATAAAAAGTGCCGATACAATATGTTATGCTCATTCCCGGCATCAAGCTGACGAGTTACACCAAATCAAACTTCTGCCGTCAGTATTCCTGAATCACTGGGTCCTTGCAGAGGCTGATGCACAATATTCCTGGCTCCGGCCGCCCGCAGCATATCCCGGAGCTCTCCTTCGGTGTACGATTTACCAGCTTTTGTGCCCACCAGCATATTCAGGGAAAACAGGGCTGCAAATTCCGGGCTGGTGCGGTCATCAGCAAGAATAAAATCATGGATCATAATCTGGCCGCCCGGATTCAGGGCAGCCACAGCACGCTCAACAATCACCTGGCATTGCTCCGGCGAGTTACTGTGCAGGAGATGAGAGAGCCAAACTGCATCATAGTCCCGGCCATAATCCTGATCAAGAATACAATCACCACTGACAAAATGAATCCGTTCACTCAACCCGAACTGTTCCACAATCTTGCGCGCAAAAGGCTCAGTGGTCGGCCGATCAAAGATGGTGGCACTGAGTTCAGGGTTGGCCAGACAAAAATGGACCGCGTAGGTGCCCGGCCCTCCGCCCAGATCCAGAAGACGACGGCAGCCGCTCAGGTTGAGTTGGTCCGCCACTTTCGGAGCGTTGAGCATGGCAATATTAAACATTCCCATGAGAAAACTCTCACGCTCAACATCTTCACCATAGGAACGCATGGCAATCGGTCGACCATCACGCACAGCCTCGTCGAGACGGGCCCAACCATCAAGTATTTGATGATGATGAAGAATCATATGCCCCAGATAACGTGACGACTCCGGACAGAGCAGTTCCCGCGCTGCCGTGGTATTGGCATAGATATTATTTTCCTTATTCAGAAGCCCCATGGCTGCGAGTGCATCAAGAAGATCAATCGTCCCCCGCAGATCGCCTTCAATCCCCGTAGCTATCTCATCTGCCGCAAGACGGGAATCACCAATCACACCGAAAACCCCAAGTCGGACCCCAGCCTGCAAGGTACAGCCACGCCAATAGGCACTTGAAGCAGCCAACAGACTGCCCACTGTCCATTCCTGATTCATTTCAACCTCCTGTCCCGGTATTTTCAAACACCACATCACCAAGAGACTCATCTCTTCGATGAGTATTGTAAATCATCCCCACAAGCACAGCCCCCCAAGCAGGTTGGCTCCGGGGAAGATCTGCCCGGCGTATCTGGTTCACCAGGCGAAGCTTAGCCGGACAGGCCTTCCCCGGAGCCAACCGACCACAACAGCAAAACACACTTATCCTTCCTCTGCCGCCTGCTGCGTAGCAGTCTGCCACAGTGCCTCAACACGGGGATTGGCCATGTTCTTCTCCAAGGTGCAAAGCCCAATGGAAAACGGCTCCAGCTTCGGAGACCGCTCAACGATGCGAACCTGATCCCGCAAAGGACTTCTCTCCAGAACCAGATGCGGCACAACACCAACGCCACAACCAAGACTGACCATGGCGGTAATCGCCTCGTTCCCGGCCACCCGGGCATAGATATCGGCCTCAAGCCCCTGCGCGACAAACCAACTGTCGACCCGCTCCCGACTCAGACCCATTTCGGGAAGAATAAGGGGAATCCGGCTCCAGTCCCGGGGCCGCTCATCATCCTCAAGCCAGGGAGCCGCAGAGGCAGAACAGATAAAAACCAGCGGCGTCTCGGTAATCTTCAACCAGCGGAGACGACCAGAACGACGATCCGGTAAAGCGGCGATGGTCACATCCGCCTCATAATTTTCCAGACGGGTCAGGGCCCGGGCCACATCACCGGTTTGCAGGCTGATATGAACCAGGGGATACCGGAAACGAAAATCTCGAAGAATATCAGGGAGAATGGAATAGGCTGCGGTCACTGAACAATAAAGGGACAGATCGCCGCGCAGCTGGGAGTCGGCTGACAATTCATCCTGGAGTCTTGCCCAGCGCTGGAGTACGTCTTCGGCATAGCCACGAAAGACCTCACCGGCCCGACTCATCTGTACGGTTCGATTATCACGGACAAAGAGGCGCTCACCCACCTCAGACTCCAGGCGCTGGATGGCCCGACTCAGGGCTGAGGGGGTAATATTGCAGGCACGGCTGGTCCGACCAAAGTGCAGGCTTGACGCCAGATGCTGAAAGAGCTCGAGCGTTCTGATCTCCATGGCTCACCACAAGAGTTTTGGATCGTTCACTGGATGAAAAAACCGGCCACGAACATACCGATTCATGCAATACTATATGCCAATCAACTCACTTGACGCAATAAATTTCAGTATTATTATAGAGTGGCAGTCAAAAAATCATCAGCCCGGACAGCCGGACTTCACCATCTGCAATCCAGCACCCATCATCAAGGAGATCATCATGGGCAGTAATTATTTCAACATCTTACCTCTACGTCTGCAACTCGAAGAACTCGGGCAGTGCCGCTTTATGGACGCCTCTGAATTTAACGGGGTCGAGGCCCTCATGGGCAAGAAGATTGTCATCGTCGGCTGCGGCGCCCAGGGGTTGAACCAGGGCCTGAACCTGCGTGACAGCGGCCTGGACGTTGCCTACGCCCTCCGTGCGGAAGCCATCGCCGAGAAGCGCCAGTCATGGAAAAATGCCAGCGACAACAACTTCACCGTCGGCACCCCCGAGGATATGATCCCCACTGCCGACCTGGTCATCAACCTGACCCCGGACAAGCAACACAGCAAAGTCGTTGCTTCGGTTATGCCTCTGATGAAACAAAACGCCTGTCTCTCCTATTCACATGGGTTCAATATCGTCGAGGAAGGCATGCAGATCCGCGACGATCTGACTGTCATCATGGTTGCCCCAAAATCACCTGGAACCGAGGTTCGCGAGGAATACAAACGCGGTTTTGGTGTCCCGACTCTGATTGCAGTGCATCGCGAGAACGATCCTCGCGGCGAGGGCTGGGATCTGGCCAAGGCCTATGCAGCCGGAACCGGCGGGGACCGTGCCGGAGTCCTCCAGTCCTCATTCGTGGCCGAAGTCAAATCCGATCTCATGGGCGAGCAGACCATCCTCTGCGGAATGCTCCAGACCGGCTCCCTGCTCTGCTACAACAAAATGCTCGAAAAAGGAATGGATCCAGCCTACACCGTCAAACTGATCCAGTATGGCTGGGAAACCATCACCGAGGCCCTGAAACTTGGCGGCATCACCAATATGATGGACCGCCTCTCCAACCCCGCCAAAATCCGGGCCACCGAACTGGCCGAGCAGCTCACCCAGATCCTCAGGCCCCTGTTTGAAAAACACATGGACGACATCATGTCCGGCCACTTTTCAGCCACCATGATGGAAGACTGGGCCAATGATGACGCCAATCTCCTCAAGTGGCGGGCTGAGACCGGCGAGACCGGCTTTGAAAAGACCGAGGCCGGCAGCATGGAGATCAGTGAGCAGGAATATTTTGATCACGGCATCCTCATGGTCGCCATGATCAAAGCCGGTGTTGAGCTGGCCTTTGACACCATGGTTTCCGCTGGCATCAAGGAAGAATCGGCCTATTACGAGTCCCTGCATGAAACACCGCTGATCGCCAACCTCATCGGCCGTAAAAAACTCTACGAGATGAACGTTGTTATCTCAGACACCGCCGAGTACGGCTGCTATCTCTTCAACCACGCGGCCTACCCGCTGCTCCAGGATTTCATGAAGGGAATCGATACCGATGTGATCGGACGCGGCCTGGACAGTAAGGACAACGGGGTCAGCAATATCGAACTGATTCAGGCCAACGATGATATCCGCTACAGCGGAGTCGAGCTGGTGGGCGAGGAACTGCGTGGTCACATGCAGGCCATGAAGCCAATCATTTGATGGCGTCGTAAGAAGTCCGATCCACTTCGTCGTGGTGTGTGTTCGCTCGTGCGGCATACCGTGTGTATGGCCTTACTCGCGAACACACACCACTCCTCGTTGATCAAACTTCTTACTTAGCCATCCCGGTGGCTCTTGCGAGTTCAACTGTATTCGGCAGCAAGGGGAACCTTCCCTTCAGTATTTCGCTGCATGGTATTCTGGCGCCTGTTTTGCAAAATACAGACCACGGTAATCAGGAGCAGCAGATACCTGACCTGCGTATCTGGTTGACCAGGCGAAGCTTAGCTGGGCAGGTATCTGCTGCTCCTGACAGGCCACATGCCCACAAACAGCCCCCCCGTTCACCAACCACCAAACCACCCGTCAAAAAAACACATGGCAGATATCACAGACGCAGAACTCGTTAAGACCATCGCTGATTTTCTCGAGATGGGGCATGTGGAAAACATCATCGCCATGTTTCGTCAGGATCCAGACTATTACCGTCTCAGCGGCGACATTCTCCGCGATGAACGATTTGCCGTACGTATGGGAATGGCCGTGCTTTTTGAAGAACTTCAAGCCATCCGGCCACAGGAAGTCGAATTGGCCATTTCGTCCCTGAGCCCTCTGCTCAGCGACAAGGACCCCTTTATCCGGGGCGAAGCCGTGAACATCCTCGGCCTGATCAACACTGACCCTGCCAGAAAGCTACTCCATCCTTTGGTCAACGACCCTGATCCACAGGTCGCTGAAATCGCGCGCGACTGCCTCGAGGACGAACAGTAATCTCGATTTTCCCAACCCGGCAAAACAATCACTGCCCGGGCAAACGACTACATGGGGTCTTGATGGTATAATCTTTCCAGATGGGGTCGCTGTACTCGGTATGACACTCAACACACAGTCCGACACGGAGAATTTCTCTTAATTCCTTGCCATTAAAAGGCCGCAGGTCAGGCCTTGATCCGTGCTGCAGGGCATTGCCGTCCATATCAACATAGGCATCAAAGGCCGGGCTCTGTCCAACCACAGTATCCACGCCCTGATCCACTCCCTTAAACGTCCACTCACCATCCACAACACTCACCGTGCCTTCACCCAAACCCACTGTCCGGGTTGAGGCATGGCAGTCAATACAATCCCGACCTTTAGCCTGAGTGGTGTGAGGATTGATGGCTGCCATGGTAAAACGGTTAAACCCGCCCTCAATTTCACCATCCTCATCAATCAGGGTCACGATATCCTGACAACCGGGGGTAACCACGACTATATCTTCACCCCAAAGCGCCAGCATGGGTTTTTCATAACGGATATACGAACGCCCCTCTTCCCACATCCCCGGAGTTTCTTTCAGGGTCAGCTTATCAAGATGCGTCTGGGACTCATCGCGCTTGGCGTGGCAACCATAACACTGAGGTACCCAGGTGGAATGGCAGGCCTCGCAGCTCACCCGTTCATGGGCCGGGAAATCACACACACCAGCCTTGGGGGGATTCAGCGGATAGACCTTATCATTGACCCGACCGGTCAACTGCCACTGACCATCTTTCTCACTGATATTGGTCACCGGCTGATCCTTGCTGGTCTTTCCACTGGGACCACCTGCCACATGGCACATCTCGCAGGATATCTCCAGCTGATCCTCATAATGGGCATAACTGGTGCCATCACCCATGATTTCATTTTGGGTATGGCAGTCGATGCAGGCCATCTCCTTGGTGTGATGGACATCCGGGGCCATTTCCAGATAGAACCGAGCTCCTGGCAGCTGTTTTGAACTCACGCCCCCCTCCTCATAGGGAGTGCCATAGCCCTCGCTTTCAAAGACACCAGTGTAGGAGATACCGATACGACCGGATCGATTATGACAGCGGATACAATTATCATCCTTGACCTTCATCACCACCAGTGGATGCGGTTTTTTCTCATCACTCTGCACCGTATCGCCAAACTCAGTCACCGCCTTCTGACTGATCCCCTCGGGCAACACATAATGACAGGCAGTACAGCCACCGCCCTTTTCATTAAAGAAATCAGGTGCTCCGGGCAGGTCATTCTTCTGCTTCCACAGATGACAGGTGGCACAGAGCTTACGGTAATAATCGAGTGCCAACGACGTCTCACCGCTCTCCAACAGTTTTTCCACGGTCAGATCAGTGTCCTGGCTGTCGGTCTCACCCCAGTAATACAACAGTGTCCCGATAATTCCGCGGTTGGTGGCCATGAGCGAGTTTTTGACCCGTTTCACATCCGTGGGATGACAACCCTCTACTCCGCAGGTCTTCTCCACCACCCGAAGGTCTCCGGGGTTAATAACCATCCCGGCATGGGCCTGATCCTTGTCAATGGACAAGGGATCACCCAGGTGACAGGAGGCACAGCCGATCACCTTGGGATCATGGGCCGGATCAAGCTTCTCCTCCTGATGACAGGTGAGACACATATCAATCCGGCCGCTGGTGGTCATATGGATCTGATCCGGTCGCTCAAGAAACAGTTCACGAACCAGGAGAATCAGGACCACAACCACGATCAGAAGGACTGCCGACTGGCGTATGCGTGGCGATTCAAGACCTGTCTTCCTTGTATTTCTGCTCATGGAGTGCTCACCTATTCACGATAATTCTGGACGTTGGGATAGCGGCGGCCAAAACCAAACGCCTTACTGGTCACTTTCAGCCCCATGGGTGCCTGCTTACGCTTGTATTCGTTGACCTGGATGCGACGAACCACGTCCCGGACCACGGTCTCATCAAGACCCCGAGCCACGATCTCAGTCACACTCAAACCCTGCTCAAGATACAGTTCAAGAATGTGATCCAGAATTTCGTAAGACGGCAGGTCGTCCTGGTCACACTGATCGGGAGCAAGCTCCGCCGTGGGCGCTCTGGTGATAGTGCGCTCCGGAATCAACTCCTGCCCGTTGTTCACAAAACGAGCCAGTTCATACACAAGTTGCTTGGGCACATCTGAAATCACGCCCAGACCACCGCTCATGTCGCCATACAGGGTGCAGTAGCCCACGGCCAGCTCACTCTTATTACCGGTACTGAGCAACATATGACCAAACTTGTTCGACAGGGCCATGAGCAGATTACCACGGATTCTGGCCTGGAGATTCTGTTCCGTAAGATCCTCAGGCCGATCACCAAACAACGGTGCCAGACTTTCGCGAAAGGCCGCAAACAATGGCGCAATGGGAATCACTTCAAAGGAACAACCCAGATTCTCGGCCAGGGCCCTGGCATCATCCAGAGACTCGTCCGAACTGTAAGGGGAAGGCAGGGCCACCCCCAGGACATTTTCCGGCCCCAGGGCCCGCACCGCCAGAGCCGCCGTGAGTGCCGAATCAATACCACCGGAAAGCCCGAGGACAACCGATTTAAAACCACACTTACGGACATAATCGGCCAGCCCCATGACCAGGGCATCATGGACTGCCACCAATGGATCCTCGTCTACCGGAGAGTGAAGCTCTCCCTGCCAGGACTCACTGTCCACCACCAGAAGGTCTTCTGCAAATTCCAGCGACCTGGCCGTGATTTCACCTCGACGATTCATCAGCAGACTGCGGCCGCCAAAAAGGAGCGAGTCCTGACCACCCACCTGATTAACAAACAGCAGCGGCACCTGATGACTGTGACAGATATCCCGAAACAAGCCCAGACGAACCTGCTCCTTGGCACGCTGAAAAGGTGAGGCCGAAATATTAAGCACCGCATCAATGCGCATTCCCCGTTCCTCGGCAAGATCAAATAGATCTTTGACTGGATCGATCCCGTAATGACCGATCTCTGTCTGCCAGATATCCTCACAAATGGTCACCGCCAGGGTCAGACCACCCAGTTGCAGAAGCTGGGCCGGCGGGCCGGGCTCAAAGTATCGCCGCTCATCAAAGACATCATAACTGGGCAGAAGTTGCTTACGCACCCGATATTGAATGGTCCCGTCCCGGAGCAACAGGGCCGAATTATAAAGCCTGCGGCCACGTGCTCCTGATCGTTGCTCAACACAACCAAGCAAGACAGCCAATCCCGCAGGGATATCTGCGGCCAGACTCTGCAGGGCCTGGTCAT
>JACNLK010000067.1 GCA_014381505.1 Candidatus Desulfatifera sulfidica
CGTGGAGGAGTCTGGCTGGAATTTTCTTGGTGCCCAGTTTAAGGGAGAGCAGTTGAAGGCGGCATTGGCCGCGGGACTCCTGGTCAAGAAAGAGCAGGGCGGAAGTTATGATCGTTTCCGCGACAGGATCGTTTTTCCACTGTACGATCTGCGCGGACGGGTCATTGGTTTTGGCGGGCGGATTGTTGGTGAGGGGCAGCCCAAGTATCTCAATTCACCGGAAAGTGCAGTTTTTGACAAGAGCTCCACTCTGCTGGGGCTTTATCAGCAGGGCGGTGAGATTCGTACTCGTGGTCGGGCTGTTTTGGTTGAGGGTAATTTCGATTGTGTCTCGCTGGTGGTTCATGGCTGTACCAATGTTGTAGCCCCACTGGGTACGGCACTGACCCGGCAGCAGCTCGGGCTTTTGAAACGTTTTACGGATGAAGTGATTCTCCTTTTTGATGGAGATGCCGCAGGGATCAAGGCGGCGCGCCGTGCTGTGCCTCTGTTTCTGGCCGAACAGGTCAAGGGGCGAGTGGCCCTGCTTCCCGAGGGTCATGATCCGGATACCTATGTTCGTGAATTGGGACGGGCCAGTCTTGATGACCTGTTGGATGCAGCCGAGGGGCTGCCAGAGTTTGCTCTGGAACAGTTGGTGGCTGAGCATGGCCTGACTCTGGATGGCAAGAGTCGGATTGTGGAAGGGCTTCGTCCGCTGGTTCAGGCGGCAGCCTCAGACCTGCAGCGCTCGGTTGTGATTGCCCACTTCAGTGAACGCCTCGGGGTGCCACCGGAGCAGCTGACTGCTCTGCTCAAAGGTGCGACGTCTCGATCATCGCCACCATTGCCACAATCATCGCAGATGCAGGTAGGGTGTCGCTCCGGATTCCGCGAGGAACGTTTGGAGCCCATGTCATCAGCCCAGAAGCGATTGGTTGGCCAGATGATTCTTTATCCCCGGGAACTGACTCGATTGGAGGAGGCGGGTGTGCGTGAGATGGTGGCCGGAACCATGGGCGAGGTGCTGTTTCTCCAGCTTGGGGCCCTGCAGGCCGCGACAGGTGAGGTCGAGCCCGAGGATCTGCTTGCCGCATTGCCGGACGGGGCTGAGCGTCGATTCGTCTCTGATGTTCTTCTGGCGGCTTCGGAGAATGACCAGTCAGCGATCTTCGAAGCAGAGCCGGAGGAGGAAATGGCTGAAATACTTCTTTGGCTTGAACGTGAGCGTCTGCAGGCCCGTAGTCGTCAATTGATCGCTGAGATATCCCAAGCTGAGCGTGATGGGGATATGGGGCGCCTGACTGTATTGCTTTTACAAAAACAAGAGGTTGAAAGTCAGATGCGCGGTCGGAAGAGTGGTTGATGTCATGTGGTGAGGTTCTGCTGAAAAAATATAATAAGTTGTTGATAAAAATATTTTTATTGATATATTTTCGTTGATAGTATTATTCGTCATTGATGATTCGTCAGGCAATATTTGTGAATGGGGAGGGAGGGGATTGATGTCAGGACCTAAGCGTAATGGTGATGGTGCCAATAATTCTCCCAAAAGCAAAAAGAAAAATTCGGCAGGGGGAGATGACTCCCTGATCATGGATCTGACCGGTCTCTTTGATGTCAACGACCAGGGTGGTTTTGGCGACAAAGACGATGATGCATCGGCCAAAGTAAAACAGTTGGCCGATGACCTTGAAAATGATTCCGGGTTTGAGGCAGATATGCCAACGGCTCCACAAAAGGGCATTGCCCGTAGTGGTAAGCGCCGGGCCGATCATTCCATCGATCCCATGAGTATTTATCTGCGTGAAATGGGCACTCTTGACCTGTTGAGTCACGAAGATGAACTGATGCTGGCCAGGTCCATGGAGGCCGGGCAACAGCATATTCAGCGTGCAGTTCTCGCAACTCCTTTGGCTGTTCTGGCCTTGAAGGAACTCGGTGACCAGATCCATTCCGGTGGGGTTAAAATTACACAAGTCCTCAAGGGATTTTCTGAAAACACCCCCGATGCCTTTCAGGAAAAACAAGATTGGATTCTGGAGCGAATTGCTGCAGCTCAGACATTGGAAGAAGAGCGCGAGGCCTTGCGTCAGCAGCTTCTTGCCTCTGAGTATCAGTCTGCCGAGGCCGCATTTTGTTACGACCGGATTCTGGAGATTGGTGTCAGTGTTGCGGCTCTGTTTGACGATGAGCTGCTTTGCCCCCGTTGTATTAATGGTATTGCCTGTAGCCTGGTTGAGCTTGAAAAACGATTTGGGCAGGTGCGCAGCCAGGTGTTTCATGATCATAAACAGGTTGTGGCAGAACAGGGAGGGGATGAGTTTACCCCGGCAGAGATAGATCGACGAATTGGTCGGGAGATGAGAGAGGCCCTGGGTTTTGGTTTTCAGGCCCTGCAGTCGACTCTGAAAAAAATAGACGCTGGTCGCGAGCAGGTGAAGCAGGCTCGCGAGTCATTGGTTCGATCGAATCTGCGTCTGGTGATCGCGGTCTCTAAAAAATTTGTCAATCGAGGTCTTCAATTCCCAGATCTGATTCAGGAAGGGAATATTGGATTGATGAAGGCCGTGGAAAAATTTGATTATCGTCGTGGGTATAAATTCAGTACCTATGCGACCTGGTGGATTCGGCAGTCCATTACTCGCGGTATTGCTGATCAGGGACGAACTATTCGTCTGCCCGTGCACATGATTGAAACCATCAATCGTTTGCTTCGTGTGTCCAAGGATTTTGCCCGGGATGAAAATCGGGAACCAACGCCCGAGGAGATGGCTGATCACCTTGGTACCGATGTCGAGAAGGTCAAAATTGCTTTGAAAACAGCTCGTGACGCCATTTCTCTTGACACTCCGGTGGGGGATGAGGATGATACATTTTTATCCGATTTTATCGAAGATTGCGGCCAGGTTGGTCCCGATGAGGCGACGATGGTCGAGAGTCTTAAGGAGTGTCTCCATAATGTCATGGCTGCATTGACTCCCCGTGAGGCGAAGGTGCTGCGTATGCGTTATGGTATTGATGTTGCCTGTGACCACACCCTGGAGGAGGTCGGTAAATGTTTTGCTGTTACCCGGGAGCGTATTCGTCAGATCGAGGCCCAGGCTATTAAAAAGCTCAAGCACCCCTCGCGTATCGAGGAGCTGCGGGATTTTATGATCGATTGATTTTTTTCGTTGCCCCGTTTTGAGCCAGCGTGGCTGGCCGTTTCGGGCTGGTTGCGTTCATGCTTTTCCATTGTTCTTGCCCCCCAGTTGTTTTTCCAGTATCATTTTTTTATCTTCCATTTGCTGTCCTCTTTTGCCGCCCGTTGCCGGTCGGTTGATTCCATGCACAAGGTTATTCCCATGACCAATTCCCTTGACTGGCTGACCCTGAGTATGGTGCCGGGGCTTGGTCTGACCGGTTATTGGCGCCTGATCCAGACCTTTGGTGGTCCCGGTGCTGTGTTGCAGGCATCATCTGCTGCCCGGGGCAAGGTGCCGGGCATTCGGGCTGAGGTCTTGAAGGGTCTTGCAGACCCTGAACCGTTTCGTCAGGAGGCCGTGCTGGAGTTGGCCCGTTTGCATGACATGGGTGCAGAGTGTCTGGCCCATGATGATCTGCGTTATCCGGATCTGCTGCGCCAGACATTTCAGCCACCGCCGCTGCTCTTTGTTCAGGGGCGGCTTGAGCTGTTGGGTGGCAATGCCGTGGCCATGGTTGGTTCTCGAGCAGCCACCAGTTATGGTCTGCGTATTGCCGAAACTCTGGCGACGGGACTTGCCGGGGCCGGGTTGCTTGTTGTCTCAGGTCTTGCCATGGGCATTGATGCAGCGGCCCATCAGGGGGCGTTGCAGGCGGGAGGGGGTACCATCGCAGTTCTGGGTTGTGGCCTGGATGTAGTCTATCCACAGCAGAACAAAAAACTCTACGACCAGATCCGTGCAGACGGAGTTCTGGTTTCTGAATATCCCCTGGGGACTCGCCCGGACGCTTATCGCTTTCCGGCTCGCAACCGGATCATTGCCGGTCTCAGCCACGGTGTCATCGTGGTTGAGGCGGCCAGGAAGTCTGGTTCTTTGATTACCGCAGAGATGGCCCTTGATCAGGGTCGAGAAGTTTTTGCCGTGCCCGGCCAGATAGACTCATTCAAAAGTGCCGGGACCCATTGGCTGTTGCAGCAGGGAGCCAAGCTGGTCCATTCTCTTGATGATATCCTGGAAGAGTTGTCTCTTGTTGCCCGGGTGATTGAAAATGGAAGTGAGGTGGCCGATGACCCCATGGCTGATCTTGAGCCGGAAGCTGCGGCCCTTTTGGCGAAGATTGAACCCTATGCCATGAATCGTGACGATCTCATTGCAATCTCTGGTCTGAGCGCTGCGAGGGTGGCTGAATTGTTGCTTCTTTTTGAACTGGACGGGCTGGTGGAGATCGTTCCGGGAGGAGGCGTGTGCAGAAGTGAATATGAAAATCAAAGGCATGAAACTCAATAGAGGAGTGAACTGATGCTGGAAATACAGTTTGCGCCATCGATCCTGTCGGCTGATTTTGGCAGGCTGGCACAGGAGATCAAGGCGGTGGATGAGGCTGGGGCTGAGATCATCCATGTGGATGTCATGGATGGCCATTTCGTACCTAATATAACCATCGGTCCGCTGGTGGCAGTGGCTGCGCGCAAGGCCACCAAAAAAATTATTGATGTCCATTTGATGATCACCGATCCCGATGATTACATTGAGGCCTTTGCCGAGGCCGGGGCTGATTGGATCACGGTGCATGTGGAGAACAGTGTTCATCTGCATCGTACAATTTCACGTATTAAAGAATTGGGCTGCAAGGCCGGGGTGGTCCTCAATCCGGCTACCCCGCTCTCATCTCTTGATTATATCCTGGCTGATGTGGATCTGGTGATGCTCATGAGTGTTAATCCTGGGTATGGTGGGCAATCTTTTATTCCATCGACTCTTGATAAGATTCGTGGGCTGAAGAAGAGAATTGATCAGCTGGGTCTGCCCATCGGAATCGAGGTGGATGGCGGTATCTCACCGGCCACTATTTATGAGGTGGCCAAGGCCGGGGCGAATATCTTTGTGGCCGGATCCGCAGTGTATGGTCAGGCGGATTATGCCGCAGTCATTGCCGAGATGCGGACACTGGCTGAGGCGGGGCGTGCCGGTCAGCCGGTCTGAGGAGAACAGATAATGGGAAACCATTATTCGCTGGGTACGGCTCCGGCTCATGAAGACTTGTTGCGACTGGCACGTGCACCCTTTGATCTGACCGCAGACGGGGCAGTGGACGGTGATCGGTTGCAGCGTTTTCGAGCCTCGGCTGCGGGTTTTGAGTTGTTCTACGGAACGGAGCGCCTGGGCGAAGAAGTCCTGGCCGCTTTGGCAAGCCTGGCCGATCAATGTGGTCTGGTCGATCAGTTTCGAGCCATGCGCCGGGGGGCGGTCATGAACCGCATTGAGGGCTATGGGTCCGAGAATCGTCAGGTTCTGCATACTGCCTGTCGTGATGTTTTTAGTGATACTCCGGCTGAGCCTGCGGCATCCGCTGGAGCTGTGGTGGAGCTCGAAAAATTGCACGATTTTCTGGCTGATCTCGAGGCTGGTCGTTTGCTCAATGAGCAAGGGCTGCCCTTTGACACCATGATTCAGGTGGGGATTGGCGGTTCGGATCTTGGGCCACGGGCGGTCTTTGAGGCCTTGCGTGCCCATGGTCTGCCGAACCGGAAGGTGTGTTTTGTTGCCAATGTGGATCCGGACCATGCGGCCGCGGTGCTGAGCTCGGTCGATTTATCCACAAGCTTGATTAATGTGGTTTCCAAGAGTGGGACCACCCTTGAGACAGCCACAAATGAGGCCTTGGTTCGTGCAGCACTTGAGCGGTCCGGGCTGGATCCGTCTCGTCATTGTCTCTGTGTGACCGGGGCGGGGAGTCCCATGGATAATCCAGACCGCTATCTCCGTTCCTTTTATATGACAGAGAGCGTCGGCGGCCGCTATAGCGCCACTTCCATGGTTGGTCTGGTAACCCTGGGATTTGCCCTGGGTTACAGGCAGGTACTTGAATTTCTGCGCGGTGCCAGCGAGATGGATCAGTCTGCCGAGGAGACGGATTTGCGGGTCAATCCCGCCTTGCTGATGGCCCTGATTGGGATCTGGAATCGTAATTATCTGGGACATTCGTCCTTGGCCATCCTGCCATACAGTCAGGCGTTGCACAGATTTCCGGCCCATCTGCAGCAATGTGACATGGAATCCAACGGTAAATCCGTGACCCGGAATGGTTTGCCGGTTGCTGTGTCAACGGGTCCTGTGGTCTGGGGTGAGCCAGGGACCAATGGCCAGCATGCCTTCTATCAACTTCTTCATCAAGGTACAGAGATTGTGCCGGTTGAATTCATCGGTTTTCGTCGGAGTCAGTATGGTACTGACCTGGAGTATCAAGGCAGCAGTTCGCAGGACAAACTGGTCGCCAATCTCCTGGCTCAATCGCTGGCTCTGGCCCTGGGCCGGGCTAGTGAGAATCCCAACAAGGCGTTTACGGGAAACCGTCCAAGCTTGCTCCTGCTTGCAGAGCGTCTTGACCCTCGAACCATGGGGGCTTTGTTGGCGCTCTATGAGGCCAAAATTGTCTTTCAGGGGTTTTGCTGGAATATTAATTCTTTTGATCAGGAAGGCGTGCAGTTGGGCAAGGTCCTGGCAACTGAAATTTTGACCTCCATGCAAGGCCTGCAGGCGGGCTCTGGTGGAATTGGCGAAGAATATGTTGTGCTGGCAGGAGTGGGGCAAAGAAACACTTCGAGAAAATGAATCCACATTCATTATTGAGGGTTTTTAGATTCTGTTTTTTGTTGACAAAAAAAAGCTACAGCGATATTGTCCATCGCTGAATGACTATTCAATAGTGCATTGAGAAAGAGTTCTGCAAAAAGAGACTGCTCTAGGCGGTTTCTGGAGAAACCCCGAGAAGCGATTGCTTTTATTGTTTCCTGTGGTTTGAACTCCGTAGCAGGTTCGGAGACAGAAGCTGTTGAGACGTATATTCTGGTAAAGGTTGTAGTTTAATCGTAATTTAAAGGAGGAACATTCATGGCAAAGCATGAGACACCCCTGTTGGATGAGCTTGAGAGCGGCCCGTGGCCGAGCTTCGTGACCGACATCAAGCGTCAGGCCGAGACGAAACCCGAGTGCTGGGATATTCTTGGTCAGCTTGAGCTTTCTTTCAAAGAGAGAATCACCCATTGGAAGCACGGCGGAATCGTTGGTGTATTCGGATACGGCGGTGGTATCGTTGGTCGTTACTCGGATCTCCCGAAACGGTTCCCAGGTGTTGAGCATTTCCACACCGTACGTGTCAACCAGCCTGCATCCAAGTACTATTCTACCGAGAATCTGCGTGCTATCTGTAATCTCTGGGAGAAGCATGGTTCCGGTATGACCAATATGCACGGTTCCACCGGTGATATGATTATGCTCGGTTGCCGGACTGAGGCACTTGAGCCTTTCTTCTATGAGCTGACCCATGAATTGGGACAGGATCTTGGTGGCTCCGGTTCCAACCTGCGAACCCCGGCTAACTGTCTTGGACAGTCCCGCTGCGAGTGGGCCTGTTATGATACAGAAGAGGCCTGTCATCACCTGACCATGCATTATCAGGACGAGATCCATCGTCCGGCCTTCCCGTATAAGTTCAAGTTCAAGTTCTCCGGTTGTCCCAATGACTGTGTTGCTGCCATTGCCCGTTCCGACTTTGCTGTTATCGGTACCTGGCGTGATGATATCCGCATGGATCAGGCCGCTGTCAAAGAGTACATGGCTGGTAATATTCCTGCCAACGGTGGTTCTTATCTTGATGGCGACTGGGGTGCATTTGACATCCAGAAAGAAGTGATTGACCTCTGCCCCACTGACTGCATGTGGATGGAAGGTGATGAGCTGAAGATCGACAATGCTGAGTGTACCCGCTGCATGCATTGCATCAACGTTATGCCTCGTGCCCTGCGTCCCGGTGCCCAGCAGGGTGCAACCATCTGTGTCGGCGCCAAAGCCCCGATCCTTGATGGTGCCCAGTTTGCCACCATGATCATTCCCTTCATTGAGGTCTCTGCCGAGAACGAGTTTGAGAATGTGATCGAAGTCATCGAGAACATCTGGGACTGGTGGATGGAAGTTGGCAAGAACCGTGAGCGTGTCGGTGAGACCATGCAGCGTGTCGGTCTGCCCACCTTCATCAAGGTTATGGGTCTTGAGCCTATTCCGCAGCATGTCAAAGAGCCTCGTTCTAACCCCTACGTCTTCTGGCAGGAAGAAGAGGTTGAGGGCGGCTGGGATCGTGACGTTGATGAGTTCCGTGCACGTCATGCAGCCTAAGGTAAACTAGTCGCATCATAGTCTTCAACTAAATAAGGAGGTTTATTATGGGTTACGATCCCGCAAATCCAATGGTGGACAGGATCACAGATATCGGTCCCCCACACTATTCAAAATTTCATCCCCCCGTCATTGCTGCTAACAAGGGCAAATGGCTCTATCACGAGATTACCAAGGCTGGTATTCTCATGCACAAAGCTGAGTCTGGCGATGAGTGCTGGACTGTTCGTGTAGGTGCTGCTCGCTTGGTTTCAATCGAGTTGATCCGCGAGATGTGTGATATCGCAGATGCCCATTGCGACGGCTTCTTGCGCTTCACCACTCGCAACAACGTTGAGTTCATGGTTGACTCAGAGGCCAAAGTTCAGCCTTTGTTGGACGATCTGGCCAGCCGTGGAAATAAATTCCCCGTAGGTGGTACCGGTGCTGGTGTAACCAACATCGTTCATACTCAGGGCTGGGTTCATTGCCATACCCCTGCTACCGATGCTTCTGGTGTCGTTAAAGCAGTCATGGATGAGCTGTTCGAGTACTTCACTTCAATGACTCTGCCGGCTCAGGTTCGTATCGCCCTGGCCTGCTGTCTGAACATGTGTGGTGCCGTTCATGCGTCTGATATTGCTATCCTGGGTATCCATCGCAAGCCGCCGATGATCGATCACAACCGTATTACCGGTGTGTGTGAGTTGCCTCTGGCTATTTCTTCCTGTCCCCTCGGTGCTGTTAAGCCCGCGAAGGCAGAGGTAAATGGTGAGGAGATCAAGACCGTTAAGGTTAATGCAGAGCGCTGTATGTTCTGTGGTAACTGCTACACCATGTGTCCGGCTATGCCTCTTGCCGATCCTGAGGGTGACGGTATTGCCATTCTCGTTGGTGGTAAGGTTTCCAACTCCCGGTCAGCCCCCAAGTTCTCCAAGCTGGTTATTCCCTTCCTGCCCAACACTCCGCCCCGTTGGCCTGAGACAGTTGCTGCGGTTAAGAATATCCTGGTTACCTATGCTGGCGATGCCAAGAAGTACGAGCGCATTGGCGAGTGGGCAGAGCGTATCGGTTGGGAGAAGTTCTTTGAAAAGTGTGACATTCCGTTCACCATCAAGAGTGTCGATGACTACCGTCTGGCCTATGATACCTGGCGTACAACGACTCAGTTCAAGTACACCAGCCACATCAAGTAATTGACATGAGATTTGGCAACGGACGCATCATTTGTGTCCGTTGCCTCTTGTTTTAGCTGGTTACTTGCCTGTTCACCCTTTTTTAAGGAGTACGTATTATGGCAATGAGTATAGAAGATTTGAAAGCAGCAATCCTCAACAAAGCTCTGACTGCACCTAAGCCGCAGCTTTATGTAAAGGATTTTTATAAATGTGATCCTGATGCAAAGCCTCGGGCTATCAAGAATGCGGCCAATGATCTGGTTAAAGAAGGCAAGCTGTCCTTCTGGTCATCAGGTTCCACCACCATGTATGCCGCATGTGAACGTGTTAAAGACGAAGAAGCAGGTAAGGGCGTTAACTAAGCTCTTATTTAGTTTCGTAAGTTTTGAGAAGGTGCAGGGAGTTTTCCCCGCACCTTTTTTTTTGCTTTTTTTGTAGATGATATCATTGCTGTCTCATAAATTTTTCCAGAGCAATATCTGCGGTGAGGTCACAGATCGCTTGCTGGGAGGTTTGAACAACTCCCCCAAGGGACTCTCCGAGCCATTCCTTATTAATCAACTATCAGACAGCAGTGAGATGATATAAAATGGACGATTGCCTGATCCTCGAGGAAACTGAATCCACAAATAGTGTGGCAGAAGGCCTGGCTCGTGATGGAGCTTTGCATGGCTTTGCTGTGTTGGCCAAAAAGCAGACTGGAGGTCGGGGACGTCTGGGACGTTTTTGGGTATCACCGGGTGGTCTTGGTCTCTATTGCACCATTATTTTACGGCCCAATCTGGAACTCATTGATTATCCGAAACTTACCCTGGCCGCAGGAGTGGCCGTGGCTGAGGCCTTGGCTGGGCTTGGAGTCATTACTGATCTGAAATGGCCCAATGATATTTTTATTGCTGGGCGTAAATGTGGTGGCATTCTGGTGGAATCATCGGCTTTGGAGGAGGAATCGGCAAATAATTATGCCCTGGTCGGGATCGGCCTGAATGTAAATACTACGGCCGTTGATTTTGACAAACTGTCTCATCAGGCCATTTCTCTGCGACAGGCTTGTGGAGGGAAGATATTCAATATTGATGAAATTTTTTCCGTCATCCGCAAGGCGATTCTTGCTGAGGTTTGCGAACTTGAACGCCATGGATTTGCACGAATCCTTGACCGCTGGCAACGATATGATCTTTTGAGAGGGCGCCGGGCGCGCTGGCTGCGAAATGACGGTGTGGTCGTAGAAGGTCTAGCCGAAGGGATTGATGATCAGGGCCAGTTGCTGGTTCGGACAGATGACGGTGTGATTCATCCGGTCATCTCAGGTGATGTAAATCTCGTTCAGCACGGGTCCACGAAATAAAAAACCGGGCGCAGCGCGTTATCTGCGTTGCGCCCGGTTTTTTGGTTTTAAGCGGTAAGCTGCTTGGTTTAAGCAGAAGAATGGCATTAATACCGGTAGTATTCCGGCTTGTAGGGTCCTTCCATGGGGACGCCGATATAGTCGGCCTGTTCCTTGCTCAGTGTGGTCAGATTCGCGCCTATCTTTTTTAGGTGAAGACGAGCCACCATCTCATCCAGGTGTTTGGGCAGAAAGTAAACCTTGTTTTCGTATTGATCTGCGTTTTTCCACAGTTCAATCTGGGCCAGGACCTGATTGGCAAAGGAGTTACTCATCACAAAGCTTGGATGGCCCGTGGCGCAACCAAGATTGACCAGACGACCTTCTGCCAGAATAATGATTCGTTTGCCATCAGGGAAGATCACATGGTCAACCTGCGGCTTTATATTCTCCCAAGGCAGATTGCGCACACCGGCGATGTCGATTTCAGAGTCAAAGTGACCGATGTTACAGACAATAGCCTGGTTAGGCATCTGTTCCATGTGAGCACGGGTGATCACCTCCAGATTACCGGTACAGGTGACAAAGATGTTGCCCTGAGAGGCAACTTCGTCCATGGTCACAACCTTGTATCCTTCCATGGCGGCTTGAAGAGCGCAGATAGGGTCGATCTCCGTAACAAATACAGTAGCCCCCATGCCGCGCAGTGCCTGAGCGCAACCCTTGCCCACATCACCATAGCCAACCACAACCGCATTCTTGCCTGCAATCATCACATCGGTGGCCCGTTTGATGCCGTCAATCAGAGATTCCCGGCAGCCGTAGAGGTTGTCAAATTTTGATTTGGTAACCGAATCATTGACGTTGAACGCCGGGCACTTCAGCTTGCCAGCACGGGCCATCTCATTGAGGCGATGCACACCGGTGGTGGTCTCTTCGCTGATTCCACGGATTGTCTGAAGTTCGTCCGTGTATTTCTCATGCATGATCAGGGTCAGGTCTCCCCCATCATCAAGGATCATGTTGGGACGCCAGTTATTTGGTCCAAAGATGGTCTGGTCAATACACCACCAAAACTCCTCTTCGTTCTCTCCCTTCCAGGCAAAGGTGGGGATGCCGGCTGCGGCCATGGCTGCGGCCGCGTGGTCCTGGGTGGAAAAAATGTTACATGAAGACCAGCGGATTTCAGCGCCCAGGTCGATGAGGGTCTCCATCAGAACAGCTGTTTGAATGGTCATGTGCAGGCATCCGGCGATGCGCGCACCCTTGAGTGGCTGCTCTTCGCGATATTGGTCGCGGATGGCCATCAGTCCCGGCATTTCGGTTTCAGCAATGGCGATTTCTTTGCGGCCCCATTCGGCTTGGTTCATGTCGGCTACTTTGTAGTCGGCTGTTGTTTCAGTCATGGTCTTGTCCTCAGTAGATATTGCAAAATGAAAATGCCCACCGGCCGCATAACGGGCTGGTGGGCAAAAGTGATTGAATATGTGTCTTCGTTTTAGAGGCCGGCCGATTCTTTCAGGGCCTCAGCCTTGTCAGTCAACTCCCAGGTGAAATCTGCGCGTTCGCGTCCAAAATGGCCATAGGCCGCAGTACGTTTGTAGATGGGGCGGAGCAGATTGAGGTGCTGGACAATTGCCTTGGGGCGCAGGTCAAAGTGCTGCATGATCAATGCCTTAATGGCATCATCATCAATACGTCCGGTACCAAAGCTGTTTACATTGATGGAGACTGGCTGGGAAATACCAATGGCGTAGGCGATTTGCACTTCCACCTCACGGGCAAGTCCGGCGGCAACGATGTTTTTGGCCACATAGCGACCCATATACGAAGAGGATCGGTCGACCGTGGA
>JACNLK010000079.1 GCA_014381505.1 Candidatus Desulfatifera sulfidica
ATTATTAAATGCTCAATTTCTTATTTAATGAGGGTATCAGTTAGTTTGTCAGTCGGTTCATGTATTGTCTAACGACATTGTACTACAAAAAGAATAATTATCAAAATATCGTAAAAGATTTGCATGATGAGGTGCGGGGTACAACGATTGATAATTTTATTACCATTCCAGGGTATTCTTGTATGTTTTGCAGGTCGTTGACGTTGAAAGCTGCTGTTGTTGTAGCAAAAACCGTTACAAGCTAATGGCGGCTATATGCAATCAGCAAAAAAGCCCTTCAATCAGTTAAGATTGAAGGGCTTTTCGTATATGGCGGAGAGGGGGAGATTCGAACTCCCGGTACTTGCGTACACACGCTTTCCAGGCGTGCACCTTAAGCCACTCGGTCACCTCTCCAAAGGTGTGATTGCGACAGAAATTGTGAGTGACTTTGTAAACTGAAAGGCTTAGTTTTGCAATCAAAAAGACCAGTATAACAGAAAGAAAACTACCGGATCTGGTCGTTTTTGTTTATTACTTGCGGTTTTTTTGTCTCTTTCTTCGGAAAAAATCCTGGAGCAGGTCTGTACTTTGCTCATGACAGACCCCGCTGGTGACTTCGAGTTGATGATTCAGGAGACTATCCTGGCCGATGCGGTAACGAGAGGCGACAGCTCCAGTTTTGGGGTCTGTGGCTCCGTAGACCAGACGTTTAACTCGCGCGTGAATGATGGCTCCCATGCACATAATACAGGGCTCGAGGGTTACATAAAGGGTGGTTTCCGGTAAACGGTAGTTACCTGATATTCTGGCACCTTCGCGCAGGGCCAGGATTTCGGCATGGGCTGTGGGGTCAGTGTTTTTGATGGGGCTGTTGGCAGCTTGAGCTAAAATCGTATTTCCGCTTAACAGTACTGCACCTACTGGAACTTCTCCTTGATCCGCGCCAGCTCTGGCTTGTTTGAGGGCTAGCTCCATATAATAGGTGTCTCTTTGTAATTGGTTGTCCATGACGTGCAGAATCAGGGGAGAGCCTCAACATGACTCAGCATTTTGTCTATTAAATTGAGACCTTGCTTCCAGAAGTCAGGGTGATCAAGATCGATATTAAATGGAGCGAGCAGTTCAGCAGGCGATGCTGAACCGCCGGCAGCAAGCAGTTCGAGGTAGCGGGGGGCAAAAGACTCACTGTCTTCCAGGTGAAGTTCGTAAAGGGCCAGAACCAGTAACTCACCAAAGGCATAGGAGTATACATAGCCGGGAGTGGCCAGGAAATGCGGGATATAAGACCACCAGCAACTGTAGTCATCGCTTAATGTTACTGAATCACCAAACATCTCCCGCTGGGTTTCAATCCAGTACCGGCCCAGCAATTCTGCGCTCAATTCACCGTGCTTCCGCCTGCCTTCGTGCATCCGTTTTTCAAAACGGTTCATGGCAACCTGACGGAACACTGTGGCAAATATGGATTCGAGTTTCTGGCAGATGAATGCCTTTTTCTGTTCCGGTCTGGTCAGCAGTGTCAGCTGGTTCTGGAAGACAAGAAGCTCTGCAAAGACCGAAGCCGTCTCGGCCAGGACCAGTGGTGTGTCGCTGTTGAAATGGCCTTGCCGAGCTGCTAAGACCTGATGAACACCATGTCCCAGCTCGTGAGCCACGGTCGAAACGTCGCGAACGTTGCCAGTGTAGTTGACCAGGACAAAAGGGTGCACATCAGGGACGCAGGGATGAGCAAAGGCCCCTCCACGTTTGCCTTGTATTATGGGGGCGTGAATCCACTTTTTGTGAAAAAAGTTTTCTGCATGCCGAGCAAGTGCCGGTGAAAAATCATTGAAGGCAGAGAGAACCATGTCCTGGCATTCACTCCAGGTGATTTTCGTCTCTGGTAGACCTGGCAGGGGGGCGTAGCGGTCATAATCAAGGAGTTCATTAAGGCCTAGAATTTCACGTTTGATCCGATAGTAGCGCTGGACAATATCAGTACGGTCCATGACAGCGTCAACCAGCGCATCCACTGTGGAGTCGGATAACTCGTTTGCAAGATTCATGGAGCTGACCCAGCTCGGATGACAACGTAGCCGATCACTGATCATCTTGTCCGCAGCCAGGGTGTTGAAGATGTGTGTCAGGATGTGACTTTGGTCCTTGAGTCCGCAGGTGAGGTCATAGGCAGCAGTCTTGCGCACACTCCGGTCACTGTCATAAAGATCGGTAAGGACCTCTTCTTCGGTCCGTTTTAACGTGCCGAAGCGCAGACCGCCAATAACCTTATCAAAGAGGGTGTTCCATGCACTGTTCCCGACTGGCGCGTATTCCAGGAGCAGAGCCTCTTCAGTTTCACTGAGCTGGTGTGGACGAAAGCGACGTAAGGCGCTCAGATAATGGTGATACTTGTTGAGCGTGGTGCAGGCGAGGAGCTCAGATGCCCGGCTGTCGCTGAGCTGGTTCCATTCCAGTTCGAAAAAGACTACTTGCTTCTCGCAGGCGCTGGCCTCTTCCTCTATTTTCTGCTGCAGGGCTCCGGCTGGAGCGTTGTCAATCTGGGTGGTGAAGTTGAGAAAGGCGTAGGTGGCAAGACGGCTCAGGAGCTCATCCAGGCCTTCCAGACGTTGAATCAGGATCAGTAAATCGTCAGCCTCAAGCTGATTGACCCGACCATGAAATTCGTTCTTGATAGCCGTTGCTTCTTCCTGGCAACTGAGTAAATCTGCTTGAAGCTTTGTGTCTTCCGGGCTGTCATAGAGATCGCTCAGCTTCCAGGTGATCTCGCTGCTTCCAAGGATGTGATTCAGTTGCTGCTGTTCATCCATGTTCTGTTTCCCTCTCAGCGCAGGCTAGCGATGAAGGGGCCAACGGCGGACGGACCTTGTTCATCTACCAGTTTAATGGTTTGTGAGCCAATAACAGCTATATCAGCCTTGCCTTTCAGGGCGTTGACATCGTTTCGATCTTGAATGCCAAAGCCCACAGCCAGAGGGAGTTTGGTGGCCGCTTGGCAACGTTCAAGATAAGTGTTGAATTCGTCACCAAACTCGGACTTGGTTCCGGTTACACCACGCCGGGCCGCGCAGTAGATGAACCCGGCTCCATGCCCATCGAGTTCCTGCATACGTTCATCTGGAGACGTCGGGGCATAAATCATGATTGGAGCGATGCCATTTTCCCGCGCAAGGTGCAGATAATCAGCCCCTTCCTCCGGTGGTAGATCAGGAACAATCAGTCCCTGTATCCCGGCTCGCTGGCACTCTTTCATGAAGGCTTGTTCGCCGTACTTGAAGATAATATTGTAGTAAGTCATGTAAAGGAAGGGGATGTCGTAGGTTGCTGCCATCTCTGCTCCGAAAGCTAAACTTTCAGTAACCTTTGTTCCCCTGGAGAGTGCCTTCTGATTGGCCTTGAGGATCACCGGTCCGTCGGCCATTGGTTCAGAAAATGGGATCTGCATCTCAATGCAGTCGACCCCATTATGGACCATCTGGGCGATGACCTCACGGTTGGCTTCAAAAGACGGGTAGCCAAGGACAATATGTGTCATCAGTAGAATCTTTTTGTGTTGCAGGCGATTCCGTAATTGTTGCTCAAGTTGCATGACTGATTTTCCAGGTAGTAATGAATGGCTGAAGGCTAATGTCGCGGAGATTAGCGGCTGTACTCACGGGCCCGATCGATGATGAACTCTTTCCACGAAGGGTCGTTAAAGGCGTGGGCAATGGTGAAGATGTCTTTGTCACCACGTCCGGACATATTGATGATAATGGCATCGTCTCCTGAGAGCAGAGGTGCCTCCTTGAAGGCCTGGACAAAGGCGTGGGAGGATTCCAGGGCGGGAATGAGCCCTTCCTTTTTCATGGTTAGATCAAGGGCTGCCATGACCTCTTTATCCGTGGCTGCTTCGAAACGAACCCGACCCTGTTCCCAGAGGTCAGTGAGGATCGGAGAAACACCAACATAGTCGAGGCCTGCAGCCACCGAATGGGTGTTCAGCATCTGACCGTCGTCATCCTGCAGGAACATGGTCTTGTAGCCTTGGGCAACGCCCGGAGAGGCCCCGGTGCCGCAGAGTCTGGCGGCGTGCTCTCCGGTCTCAAGACCGTGGCCACCGGCTTCAACTCCGATCAGCTCCACATCGGGTTCCTCTATGAATCGCTTGAAGACCCCGATGGCATTGGATCCACCGCCGACACAGGCGTAGACGCGGGCAGGCATTCGCCCATGCTGTTTGAGGATCTGTTCGTGAGCCTCCATGCCGATGATAGACTGAAACCAGGCCACCATCTCGGGAAAGGGGTGCGGTCCGCAGACAGTGCCGAGGGCATAGTGGGTGTTGTCGACATTGGTGACCCAGTCCCGGAAGGCCTCGTTGATGGCATCCTTCAGGGTTCGGGAGCCGTCAGTGACAGGAATGACGGTGGCCCCCATTTTTTCCATCCAGAAGACATTGGGGCGCTGGCGCAAGACGTCCTCTTCACCCATGTAGATGGTGCAGTCAAAGCCGAACTTGGCGGCCATGGTCGCCGTTGCCATTCCGTGCTGGCCGGCCCCGGTTTCTGCAATGACCCGTTTTTTACCCATGCGCTTGATGAGCAGACCTTGCCCCATGACATTATTGGCCTTGTGCGCACCGGTGTGGTTGAGGTCCTCACGCTTGATATAGATCTGGGCGCCGCCGAAATAACGGGAGAGATTGGTGGCATGAGTCAGTGGAGTCGGACGGCAGGAGTAGGTGGACATCAGGTCGATATATTCCTGCCAGAAAGATGAATCCTTTTTGCAGACCTCAAATTCATGATTGAGTTCCTGGAAGGTCTGAAAGAGAATTTCGGGGATATAGGCCCCGCCCCAATTACCAAAAAAGCCTTTTTTATTCATATGGTTCTCCGAGAGTCATGCTTAGGGTATCATTGTGGCCAAACAATACATGTTTTTGGGAGATTAGACAAGACATGAGATGTGGGCAAACCGTGCTGCCTGACAGCTAGGCGGGGGAAATATTTCATGAACCGGGTACCACTTTGTTGTTGTCAACGACTTGTCTGAAAAACCGGGACCACTGTTAAATAATTGTATGAAAATAACTAACTGGTCGTTATATCCAAAAACTATCTCTTGATGACCTTTTTTTTCGGGGGGATTACGCCATCCTTACAACTGTTTTCGGCAGATGGCGGCAAAGTCCTCCGGATAATGACCGTTGATAAAACGAAGCTGAGCTTCGCTGAAAGCACCCGGTGACTCGGGCAGGCGGGGGAGAAAGGCGTAGAGCAGATACTGCTGCTGATCGGCAAATGAGTCGATTCGTTTGGGGAATTCGATAGAGGTGACCATCCGGGCTCCCAGTTTCGCAAAAACCTGCTGGGCCTTGAGAATTCCCAGGTCAAGTGATTGGCGCATGGCGGTATCCGCTTCAAGGATATTGCCGCAGGGGGTTCCGTCGTCATTCTCCAGGGCCATAAGCTGGAGCTCCCACTGGGAGGTCTGTGCCTTGGGCACAAAGAGCATGGCTTGGGCATCCTGCCAGATAATCAGGCTGTCTTCAAGATCCTGCCGTCCGTCCATGCGCTGGTTGTTGCGGATACAGTTCAGATAATCCGGGAAGAAATCAGAGTCGTGTTCATTTTTGTAACTGTCCATGGCGGCGCGAACCAGATCACCACAGCCATAGGAGGGGATGATCCCGTTTGCCGTGAGCGGATCGCTTGAGTGTGCCGGGATCTGGTCCGGGAGCAGGGCATATTGCTGATGGATCTGCTGATGTGAGGCATGTAGTCGGTAGCCGGAGGGGGCGTAGTCAAACCCATAATTCCAGCCCCAGAGGGTGGCCGTGGAGGAGGGGGGCTGCTGTTTGAGTCTTGCGACAATCTGCTGACGCAATGTTTCCAGTTGATCGGTGCTCAGACAGTGTTGCGGAAGCTTGAGGTCAATGCCAAGTTCTTCTGCCAGTCTCAGATAGCTGCGTTGATAGTAGAGATGGCGCAGGGCGTGCATGTCTTCACAGGAGAGGTCACTGGTGGCATATCTGACGGCGTCTTCGCCCATATTGGCGGCATAATGGCCGTGGGCGATGTACGAGTTGCGGCGGAGATATTCATAGACGTGGGTCTTGCTGTCAGAGGACCACTCACCGACGATTTCACTGTTCCCCTGGGCTCCGGGAGTCAGGACCATGACACGTTTGTATGAATCGGGCAGCTGTGGATTATTGGCCACGGCCTCGAACAGGGCATGGTTGTGAAGTCTGGCCCGGAGGCGTCCCTGTTTGTCATGTTCATAGCGGAGTCCTGTGGGCATCTGGTTCTGATCCTTGATGAAATCACAGCTCAGTTCGGCGAGTTGAACCAGATCGTGCGGGTCGGTGGAACAGGTGGCCAGAGTCAGCTGTAGGGCCGCGGGCAGTTTGGCAATCAGGTTGTCCGGCAGGGCCTCGTTGGTGATCAGTTGGCTGAATGAAGTGGGTACCGGGGGGGGCAGGTGCATGCGAGCGGGGTTGGTGGCTGCCTGATCCGCCCATTGTTTGTTGAGGTATGTGCGTCCGCGAAAGGGAAACGGATTGGGGATTTCAAAGATCCAGTCCCCGCCCTCAACGGTCAATGGGCCATCGGGATAATTTTGTGAATTATCGAGGGGGTGATGGTCTGTGTCCTGCCCGAGTGATACGATGGTTTTGTTATTGCGGACATTGGAGACCGTGTAGTTTGGTTTATGAATTCCGTAGATGAACCGGCCCTGTGGTGTGACGCAACTGGTGAGTCTATTCATGGTCTGTGGTGGGTGTCCTGTTCTTGGCTGCTGGGGTTGTTTGAGGAAGCCTTGCCGAATCCGCCGCCGCCCGGTGTCTCAATGCGAAAGATATCGCCGGGCTTAAGGTGCAGGCTTTCTTTGCCGCTTAGTTTAAAGGATTTGCCGTTATTGCGGATAAGGGTGTTGCGTCCGCAGGCCCCGTCTTTGCCTCCTTCCAGGCCATAGGGTTGGTGGACACGTCGTTCTGAAAGGATGGAGAAGTTGAGGTGATCCAGCGCTTCAATCTCGCGAATCAGTCCGTTGCCGCCGGAAAAGCGGCCGGCACCCCCTGATTTTTCGCGCAGGGAGAAGCAGCGCAGAAAAACAGGATAGCGGCGTTCCAGAATTTCTGGGTCTGTAATGCGGGTATTGGTCATGTGTGTGTGGACACCGGATTGACCATGCCAGTCTGGTCCGGCTCCGGCACCACCACCAATGGTTTCATAATAACCAAAGCGGTCGGTGCCAAAAGTCAGGTTGTTTGTGCAGCCCTGAGATGCTGCGGCAGTGCCGAATGCTTTAAAGATTACATCAACCAGGCGCTGTGATGTCAGGACATTGCCACCGACGACTGCAGCCTTGGGACCTGGTGCCAGCAATGAGCCGGGTTCAGTGATGAGTTTGATGGGTTTCAGGCAGCCCTGATTCAGTGGTATTGGTTCATGGATCAGGCAGCGCAGGCAGTAGAGAATAGCTGAGCGAACCACGGATGTGGGGGCATTGAGGTTAGCAGCAATTTGACTGCCACTTCCTGTAAAATCAAAAGTTGTGTCACCAGAATTTGGATGAATGGTTACGGCCAGATGAATAGCGGTTCCGTCATCGAGATGCTCTGTTGCACTAAGAGGTGTGGACTCGTTGACTCCATGATCGAAAGATAATTTTTTAAGCATGGTACGGACTGCCTGCTCGGCATTGTCCTGAATATATTCCATGTAGGAGCCGACCACCTTGACCGTATATTTGTCGATCATCTCCTGAAGGAGGCGGACGCCGGTGCTGTTTGCTGCAACTTGTGCCTTGAGATCCGAGATGTTATCGGCTGGATATCTGGCTGCAGAAATGGGTGGGGTGTGTGTCGGGTCGGCAAAATTGGTGAGTAAAGACAGTATGTCCTGTTCCTGAAAGGTGTTGTCAGCGATCAGTTTACAGGAAAGGATAGCTGCTCCTTCTTCGGAAAGAGTTTTTGAAAAAGGTGGCATGGAACCGGGGCTGATACCGCCGATATCGGCATGGTGTCCACGGCTGGCCACATAAAAGAGCGGGCGTTCTTCATACCACAGGGGGGTGATGACAGTGATATCCGGCAGGTGCGATCCTCCGGCCAATGGATGATTAGAGACCAGAACATCGCCTGGTTTCAGGTCATCAGTACGCAATTCAATCTGTTTTTGTACGGCCTCGCCCATTGCCCCAAGGTGTACAGGAATATGAGGGGCATTGGCCACCAGTCCACCATTTTGATCGAAAATGGCACAGGAAAAGTCAAGTCGTTCTTTGATGTTAGTGGAAATGGCAGTTTTCTGGAGAGTACGGCCCATTTGTTCGGCAATGGACATGAACAGGTTGGAGAAAATTGACAGCTGGATGGGATCGAGTTGACCTGAAAGCTGCTTTTCATCTTCCGGACGGAGGGTAATCAGAATATCACTTTGTTCATTGAGTATGGCCTCGCAGTTGGGTTCCAGTAATATTGTGGATTCAGCCTGTATGAGAATGGCAGGGCCTGTAATGACCCTGTCTGGGGCCAGCGATTCAACACGGTAAAGTGGGGTCTGTTGCCATCCGTTTTGGAAATAGCAGTTAACGGTGGAGTCGGGTTTCTGATGGGCAAGAGATTTATTCTGGCCGGATTTGTTCTGTCCTTGCTGCGGCGAGTTGTGCGGGGTGACTTGACGCCGGGAATTGGTTGTGATCCGTACCCGGACATCATCGACCAGGATGGGCCTGTCGTGCAGGAGAAAGCCAAATTCCCGGAGATGTTCGTCACGAAAGAGTGTGGCTGGATCACTGTCAGAGGTGACCTGGATCATGAGTGGCGTATCAGTTCCACTGAAACGTAAATTGAGATAATGTGCACAGGTTTGAGTAAGGGCTGGGGGCTGATCCAGCAATTCAAGACGGGCATTTTCTTCGAGCAGGGTTAATCGCGGAATGAATTTAGTGGACCACTGATCATCGATAATACCGGATGCCGTTTCTTGGCGGTCGATAACGATCTCGGCCATGGAAATTCCCACGGCAGAGAGAATTCCTGCGCGGTTATGAATAAGAATAGTGTTTATACCAAGCTTACGGGCGACTGCGCAGGCGTGTTGTCCTCCTGCTCCGCCAAAGCAGGCCAGAATGTGTTCCTTGATGTCATACCCGCGCATGACAGAGAGTTCGCGGATCGGTCGAGCCATTTCCTCATTGGCCACATCGAGAAATCCGAGAGCGAGTTCCTCCGAGGACTTTTCCGGTAAATTCTGGCTCTGCATGTGGAGATTTATCCGTGCGGTGAGAGTGTCCATCGACTGGCGTGCGCCGGCAAGATGCAGTGGCAGATCCTCATTTTCACCAAATATGTGTGGAAAAAAATCGGGTTGCAGGCGGCCAAGGATGAGGTTGGCATCGGTGATCGCCAGATAACCATTTTTCCGGTAACAGACAGGTCCGGGGTGTGCCCCTGCCGAGTCCGGCCCCACTTGCAGCATGTTGTTCTGAAAAAAGAGACGAGATCCACCGCCCGCCGCCACGGTCTTGATATGCATTTGCGAAGCCTGAATTCTGACTCCGGCAGTCTGCGTCTCCTGGATTAACTCAAACTCACCGTCATATCGTGAAACATCAGTGGAGGTGCCGCCCATGTCAAAACCAATAACAGGGCGTCCTTTGGTCTGAGAAAACGAGGTCAATCCATAGCCAACCACACCACCAGCCGGGCCTGAAAGGATGGCGTTGGCCCCTTTGAATTTTTCAGCCGCAGTAAGACCACCATCAGACTGCATGAACAGCAGTCGAGTTCCGGAGAGTTTATTGGAAAAACCCTGGATAAATGAATCGAGGTAACGCTGGATATGTGGGGTCAAATAGGCGTCAACAGTGGTTGTGTCACCTCGAGCCACCATCTTGACTTTGGGCATTACCTGATGTGAAAGTGATATCTGTTGAAAGCCTATTTCTTTGGCGATTTCACCGACGAACAGCTCATGATCGTAATAATCATAGGCATGGATAAGGACGACAGCCAGACTCCGTAGACCCTGGTTATAAATATCCTGCAGGGCTGAGCGGATCTGTCCCGGGTCCGGTTGTTTAAGAATAAGAAATTTTTTACCGCTGCGGCCGTTGACTGTTTGAGACACATCAAGAGAATCATCCGTGCTCGGATGGAAAGGACGTATCCGTTCGTCCACCTCAACGACTTGCTGGTAAAGGAGGTCCGGACGTTTGATACGCAGGTCAAAGAGATCCGGACGTGTCTGATCTCCGATGAAGAGCAGGTCTCTAAAGCCCTTCGTGATCAGCAGGGCGGTGGGAACGCCGGTACGTTCGAGAAGGGCATTGGTGGCAACTGTTGTCCCCATCCGGATGACGTCGATTCCATCAGAGGAAAAAGTGTCGGGTGCAATTGACTGACCTGAAATCCGCTCCATGATCCTGCGGATACCTTCTCGCGGGGCATCTGAATAATTGTTTGGGTCGTCAGAGAGAAGTTTTTCAGTGTAGATTTTGTCACTGCTCGGATCTTCAGCATAAATATCTGTGAAGGTTCCACCGCGGTCTACAGCAATACGGATGCCGGAAGAGGCATTAAGCATATCAGGTGTCTTCCTTCCATACGGCTAACGCCTGCTGATAAACCTCGGAACGTGAGAGGCCAAGGTCTTGAGCGATACGGCGACTTGTGTCTTTGAGTGATAATTCTCCTTGATCGCGGTACCAGATCAGGAGTTCATGCAGGTTTTCGCCCTCAGCAGGCTGCTGTGCTCCAGCATCAACGATTAAGACTGATTCTCCGCGAACCCTTCCTGTGGTACAGTGGGCAAGAAGTTCGGCGGGCGTACCAGTTTGTAATTCCTCATGAATCTTTGTTAACTCTCTGGCCCAGAAAATTTTCCGGTCCCCCATGATGGCGTGAATATCATGTAACAGGTCAGTCATCCGGTGTGGTGATTCGTAAAAAATGATAGGTTGAGCGGCATTGATCAACGAGGTGAGCAGCTTGCGCCGTTGACTTGCTTTTGAGGGCAAAAATCCCAGGAAGAGGAAACTCGTGTCGGTAAATCCTGCAGCGCTCAATGCAGTTGTCAAAGCCGAGGGCCCAGGAAGGGGAGTGATTTCAATACCTGCGGCTCGGGCCTCACGAACCAGGACAGCACCAGGATCGGAAATTCCAGGGGTGCCGGCATCACTGATCAGGGCAACGGTTGTTCCTGAGAGAAGTCGTTCAACCAGTTCAGCGGCTCGTTGAATCTCTTTTTCACGATAATAGCTGATCAGAGGTGTGCTGATTGCAAAATGGTTGAGCAGTCTTTTGCTGTGGCGAGTGTCCTCGGCAGCAATAAGATCAACCTCTTTTAAAATCCGCAGGGCCCGCAGAGTAATGTCTTCAAGATTCCCTATTGGAGTTGGCACAATATAGAGATGGCCAGGTGTTGAATGCTTGGCTTGGGTCATGACGGGGATTTTTTCCAGAGTATGTAGTGTAAGTTTAATCTCTTAATTATGCTCAATATCTGGTCAAAATGCACCAGCTTTCTTGATCTTCATGCCTTCGTGTTTTAATCTAGTAAGTTGAGTGGTTCAGTAAAAAATACAATTTCATGGTGGTCAGTATGGTTGATTTTATTTTTCGGGCGGGCGGTGCATCCTGGGATCTGCTTCTTGATTCAGCAGTTTATATCCTTTTTGGTATTTTGGTCGCTGGTTTGCTGAAGGTGGTTTTGAATCCGGCCACAGTGGCACGGCATCTCGGTCACGGTCGCTTCATGTCAGTCATTAAAGCTGCATTTTTTGGAGTCCCTTTACCTCTGTGTTCCTGCGGTGTATTACCTGCTGCTGTCTCGTTGAAGAAACAGGGGGCAAATACAGGGGCGACCAGTGCATTCCTTATTTCAACTCCGGAATCCGGGGTTGACTCAATTGCTATTACATATGCATTGCTTGACCCGATCATGACAGTAATGCGGCCCATATCTGCTTTCTTTTCAGCAATGATGGCAGGATTTCTGGAAAATATTATTCATAGACCACCGGAAAGGGCCATGGTTGCAACCGATCTTAGTTGTCCAATAGATAACTGCTGTGATGGTATTGACTGTGCCCCAGAAGATCATCGGCGTCACCATAGTTTATGGGAAAAGATAGTCGCCGGTTTCAAGTATGCCCTGCTCGATGTCTGGGGGGATATCGCAATCTGGTTTTTTGCCGGACTTATTATAGCGGGTATTATTACTGCTGCGATACCAGATGAACTGCTGGTGAGCTGGCTGGGGGGCGGCCTGTCATCGATGATGATTATGCTGGTGATTGGGATTCCACTCTATATATGTGCTACGGCATCTACGCCAGTGGCGGCCGCATTGATCCTTAAAGGTGTGAGCCCCGGAGCAGCCTTGGTTTTTCTACTGGTTGGTCCGGCTACCAATGTCACTTCACTCTCTGTTCTGGTTGGTATATTGGGCAAATGGAGTACCGTGCGCTATTTATTTGTTTTATCTGTGTCAGCGGTAAGTTTTGGATTATTGACCGATCTGGTCTATGGGATGAGTGGTATTTCGGCTCGAGCTGTGGTTGGAGAAGCAGCAGAGTTGATTCCCACAGGCGGTAAACTGGCAGCAACCATCCTTCTACTCCTTCTTTCGATTAAACCTATCTGGATCTGGGGGCGTAAACAATTAAGG
>JACNLK010000026.1 GCA_014381505.1 Candidatus Desulfatifera sulfidica
AATCCTACAGCGAGATTGATGGTGACAGCGCCTCCTGTGCAGAACTCTGCGCCCTGCTTTCTTCTCTGGCCCAAGTCCCCATTAAACAATCATTGGCCATCACCGGCTCCATCAGTCAGTTGGGCGAAGTCCAGGCCATTGGCGGGGTCAATGAGAAGATAGAAGGCTTTTTTGACCTCTGCCAGCGACGAGGCCTCCGGGAAGGGCAGGGGGTGATCATCCCGGCCACCAATATCCGCCATCTGATGCTCAAACAAGAGGTGGTCGATGCCATCACCGCTGGCACTTTCTCGATTTACGGGGTAGAACAGGTCGACGAGGCCATTGAACTGCTGACCGGCATGCCGGCCGGAAAACGTGATTCGGATGGACAATACAATGAAGGCTCTTTCAATCAGCGAATCGAAGAAACCCTGCTCCGCTTTGCCTCTGATATTCAGGAGTTCAAAAAAAGCACTGACACCGACAACCCGGAAGGAAATGGATAACTATTCAGTTACAGCCAGGAGATAATGGTCATTCACAGTTTATGCTCAATAGTTCCGAAAATGGTTAAATAAAGCGAATGCGCTACACCCTTCTCATCCCTAATTTGCTCTCGGCCAGCCGCTTTGTCCTGGCTGGCTTACTGCCCTTTTCGCCTGAACGCCTGTGGTTGTGGTTCATTCTGGCCAGTGCCTTCAGTGACCTGCTGGACGGTTATCTCGCGCGACGCTGGAAGAGTCAGACCTGGCAGGGCGGACTGCTGGATGCATGCAGCGACAAAGTGTTCATGCTCGTGGCCATACTCACCTTTGCTGCGGCCGGAAAGTTTTCCTATACATGGATTCCACTGCTCCTGAGCCGGGATTTGACAGTAGCTGCCGTTGCCGCCTACGCCGCCTGCAATCGTTCATGGAACTCTTTCCAAAACATGGGTTCACGATGGCCCGGCAAACTGGCAACCGGGGCACAGCTGCTCTTTCTGGCGTGCGTAGCTGCCTGTCCACAACTGATCCACCTGGCCCTTCTTCTGACCATCACGCTCAGCCTGATTGCAGCTATTGATTACGGACGAATTTTCATTCATACCCTCGGTCAGCTCAACAAGGCCTGACACACCAATTCCACACCTCAGGAGGACATAAAATGCAGACAATCATATCTGTACTGCTCTTCCTCCTCTGGCTCAACCTTATGCCCCCCCTGGCAGGACTGATCTTTGGCAAGCGGGGAAACTTCCCCGTCGACTGTCATCACACCTGGATTGATGGCCGACCTCTCTTCGGGGCCAACAAAACCATGCGCGGGATTCTGGCCAGTCTGGCTGGCGGGGCCATGGCCGGCCCCCTGATCGGGCTCCACTGGCAGGAAGGAATCATAGTTGCCGCCCTGGCCATGACCGGCGACCTGATTTCCAGTTTTTGCAAACGACGTTTTAAACGAAAAAGCGGTGAAGGCGTTTTTTTCCTCGACCAGGTCTTCGAAGGCTTGCTCCCACTGCTCTTCCTCAAGGCCATCCTGGGCTTCTCTATAACCCTGATGCTGGACAGCCTCCTGATCTTTGTCGCCCTGGCCTATGTCAGCTCCCGTTTCTGGCATTACGTCCTCTTTCGTCCCTCTCCTCAGGACTATCCAAAGACAGTCCGCTCCACGGTACGCCTGAGAGAATGGCGGGCCTGCCATGTCCCCCTGACTCGCTGGAAGACCCTGCTCAATCTCTCCAGCTTTCTCTCCAATCGCTTCCTTTTCACATGGATTTTCACCCTGGCCGGTCTCTATGATCGAGGAATCAGCAACGCCCTGAATGTACAGGTCAAACACCATCATCTGAATTTCACCAATCTGCCGCCGGGCTTTGCCGGTTTCCGTATTCTCCTGCTCACCGACCTCCACCTCGACGGCCTGGACACACTGACAGAAAATATCATCGACAAGATCAATGGACTCGACTACGACCTCTGTCTCATGGGTGGCGATCTCCGCATGGAACTCTTTGGCCCCGCCGCTCCCTGCCTGCGTCAGCTGCGCAAACTGATACCAGCCCTCAAGTGTCCATACGGTGTACTGGGCGTACTGGGGAACCACGATTGTATCGAAATGATTCCAGATCTGGAAGAGGTCGGAATCACCATGCTCGTCAATGACTTCTGGGAAATAAAAAAGAATGGCGAATCAATATGGATCGTTGGTGTCGATGATCCCCATTATTACAAAATGGCCAATGCAGAAGAGGCCTACAAACACATTCCAGAGGGAGCGTTCTCCATCTTTCTGGCCCATTCTCCCGAAGCCTATGACGAGGCGGCCACGCACGGCGCCACACTTTACCTTTGCGGACATACACATGGCGGGCAGATCTGCCTGCCAGACAAACAACCACTCATCACAAACAGCCGAGCCCCTCGCCGCACTGCTGCCGGCCTTTGGCAACACAGGGACATGACAGGCATCACCTCCCGCGGCACAGGAACCTCATCCATTCCCCTGCGTTTCAACTGCCCTGGAGAAATTCTGCTCATCACATTACATCAACCGGCCTCATCAACCAACAGAGAGCATCACAATACACCTGCCGAGCCAGACGGACACCGGCAGGAGATTGTCCCGGTCTAATCAAAATATCACCCCTTGATCACTGCAAGAGGCTTGAGGCTCACCACCACTTCAATCAGATCCAACTGGTTTTCAACCACACGAGCTATCTCTTTATAGGCTCCAGCGGCCTCATCAAGATCCCGCCGACCACGAATTGCATGGATGATGCCCTGTTTCTCCATGGCCTCCACCTCATCCGCCAAATCCAAACGACGCTGCGCCTCTCGTCGTCCCATGCGTCGACCTGCTCCATGCGAACAGGACTCGAAACTCTCGGGATTCCCTAATCCCCTGACAATATAGCTGGGCGCGCCCTGTGAGCCGGGGATGATGCCCAACTCACCCTTACGGGCCCGGGTTGCTCCTTTGCGATGAACAATCACTTCACGCCCAAAATGTTGCTCTCGCGCTGCGTAGTTGTGGGCAATATTGATTGGTTCATCAAACAAAACCACAGGCAACATATTCCGCAGGGCCGTCTGAATCCTCGCGATGATCAGGTCCCTGTTTGCCTGAGCAAAAGCTACACAGTACTCCATTTCCAACAGATACTGACGACCCAGAACATTTGACAGGGGGAGATAGGCCAACTGCCACTGCCTGGGGATGACCACACCTGTACTCAGTTTTTTGTTCATGGCCACTGCCTGCTTGTTGTAGAAATTGGCCACCTGAAAACCGAGGTTACGACTACCGGTATGGACCATTATCCAGATATGCCCATCGCTACCCTTCTGGATTTCAATGAAATGATTTCCACCACCCAAAGTACCAAGCTGCGTTCGGGCCCCACCATACAAACGACTGACCACCGGCAGATCATCCAGACCCACCCCGGCTGGAGCCGGAGGCATGAGTCGAGCCTCCTGTTTGTTGGCGTGATGCTTGAAGCCCAAGGGAACCATCGTTCGGATTGCCGCCAGGAGAAAAAGGAGCTGGTCATGACTGATGGCAGTCAGTGAGGTCCGAACCGCGCACATGCCGCAACCGATATCCACTCCTACAGCATTGGGGATGACCACTTCGTTCGTTGCCATGACTCCACCAATGGGCATTCCATAACCCAGATGAGCATCTGGCATAATTGCCACATGGGAGTGAATAAAGGGGAGATTGGCCAGGTTCCTGGCCTGGGCCATGGCCCCTTCTTCCATATCATCCAGCCACAATTTTATGGGCTGTCTCTCGCTTGTGACAATCTGACGCATGACTCGGCCCTCCCCTGAAAAACACTTCCCAACAAGATTATTGTGAACTTATTGTATCATGCCTCGACAAAGGTTTCCCCCATGCAAACAAAGTTCTTGTTGAATAGCTGTTTTTTTTGAACAATCATTCACAATTCCCATTCAGGAGGTTATAATAAAAAATACAGGTCAGACATCACCACGACGCCGCACCGTCGGTGTCATAACAAAGCTTTGGAGCTGTTATGGAGATGTTGAACATCCTTACCCGCAAAACCAGCTCACTCTTTCAAAGCATCGCTCTGTCCATCACCCTGGCACTGTCCCTGTGCCTTTTACCCCTCTCGGCAACAACTTATGCACAAGCACCACCGCAGGAGAACCAGGCCCTGCTCCTGAGCATCAACGGTGCCATCGGCCCGGCGGTCAGTGACTATGTAGGCAAGGGTCTGGAACGGGCCGACAATGAAAACTTCACATTGATCATCCTCCAGATGGATACACCTGGAGGGCTCGACAGCGCCATGCGCTCCATCATTAAGAAAATATTGGCCTCACCGATCCCGATCGTCTCCCATGTCTGGCCCGAAGGCTCACGGGCAGCCAGTGCCGGAACATATATCCTCTACGCCTCCCATGTGGCCGCCATGGCTCCAGCCACCAATCTGGGCGCGGCCACACCAGTAAGCATTGGCGGTCTGCCCAGCCTGCCCAACCCCGGATCTCAACCGGGTGAGGAATCAGAAGGGGAGGGCAGCCCCAAAATCCCGGCCACTGACCCCATGAAGGCCAAGGTCCTCAACGATGCCACAGCCTACATCAAGTCTTTGGCCGCCCGCCACAATCGCAACGAAGAGTGGGCAGAGCAGGCCGTCCGTGAAAGCGTCAGCCTGACCGCCACCGAAGCCCTGGAACTCAACGTTATCGATCTCATGGCCTCCGACATTGACGACCTCCTGGAGCAGCTCAACGGACGAACAATCCCGATGGATACAGGCCAGGTCCGCCTGAACACCGAACAGATGAAAATCATCCGCCACGATCCTGACTGGCGCGACCGCCTACTGGCAGCCATCAGTGACCCAAATATCGCCTATATCCTGCTGCTGGTCGGTATCTACGGCCTGATCTTCGAAGCCACACATCCCGGCGCTCTCCTGCCCGGAATTGTCGGTGCTATTGCCCTGCTCCTGGCCTTCTATACCTTCCAGATCCTGCCGGTCAACTACGCAGGTCTGGGCTTACTCCTCCTTGGCCTGGCCCTGATGGTGGCCGAGGTCTTTGCCCCCAGCTTCGGAGTCCTTGGCCTGGGTGGAATTGCCGCCTTTGTCTTCGGCTCAATCATCCTGGTCCAAGATGAACAGCTGCGCATCTCCCTGCATCTCATCGCAAGTACCGCCCTGAGCTCAGCGGCCTTCATCTTCTGGCTGACCACCCGTATCTATAGACTGCGCCGCCAGAGAGTCCGCACCGGCAGTGAAGAATTGACAAATCTGATTGTCAGGGCCAGTAATGATTTCACAGGCCATGGCTGGGTTCTTGTCCACGGTGAATCATGGCAGGCTCAAAGCACGACGCCAATCCACAAAAATCAGCAAGTCCGTATTGTCAATCGCGATGGCCTGTACCTGCAGGTCGAACCGCTCAACAAGAGTCAGCACAAGGAGCCCTGATATGATCACTCTTCCTTATCTCTTACCAGTTGTCATGCTCATCGGCCTGATCGCCGTCTCACTGAAAATCGTTCCGGAATTCGAACGACTGGTGGTCTTTTTTCTGGGTCGCTTCCAGGTGGTCAAAAAACCTGGTCTGCGCCTGATCATCCCCGGTATCCAGCAGGCCGTCCGGGTGGATCTCCGGGTGATTACCATGGATGTCCCCAGCCAGGATGTCATCTCCCGCGACAATGTTACGGTCCGGGTCAACGCGGTTCTCTACTTCCGGGTCGTGGACCCGGAGCGGGCGATCATCCAGGTGGAAGACTACTACAACGCCACCAGCCAGCTGGCCCAGACCACCCTGCGTTCGGTGCTGGGACAGCATGAACTGGACGAGATGCTCTCGGAACGGGAGAAGATGAACCGAGACCTCCAGGAGATCATCGACCTGCAGACCGACGCCTGGGGGATCAAGGTCAGCAATGTTGAGATCAAGCACGTGGACCTCAACGAGTCCATGATCCGGGCCATCGCCAAGCAGGCCGAGGCCGAACGTGAACGACGGGCCAAGATCATCCACGCCGAGGGTGAACTGCAGGCCTCTGAAAAACTGGTGGCCGCGGCCAATGTCCTCTCCACCAATCCCCAGGCCCTGCAGCTCCGCTACCTGCAGACCTTAAACGATATCTCCAACGAAAACAGCAGCACCATTATTTTCCCTCTGCCCATTGAAACCATCATGACCTTCATGGGCAAAAATGAACAGACAACCCGAACGACAAACAAACAGACATAGGGTCTGTTCAACAAGAAACAGGAGGTGCTCCATGGAAAAAAAGAAAGACCAGTTGATCCGGCAGGAAAAGGGCCGCGCCCTGTCACCCTTTCAGGAGATGGACCGCTATTTCGATGAGTTTTTTCACCATCCCTTTGCTCTCTTCCGCCATCCGCGATGGGGCCGCCCGCCGCTCTTCAGCGAGACCGATGAGCTCCTGCCGGTGGCCGATGTCTTTGAAGAGAAAAATGAGGTGATCATCAAGCTTGAGATCCCTGGAATTGACAAAAAGGACATCGATATCACCATCCACGCGGGGAGCCTGATCATCTCCGGTGAAAAGAAACAGGAAGAGACAGTCGAAGAGAAGAACTACCACCGCACCGAATGCAGCTACGGCTCTTTCCGGCGCCAGTTTGCCCTGCCGGAAGACGTGGACGGCGATCAGGCCAAGGCCTCATTCAAAAACGGTATCCTGGAGATTCGTATGCCCAGAAGCGAGACCGCCCAGAAGAAACAAATCACCATTGACTGACAGAAAACTGAGCCAGTCGAATATGCGGGAGAGGGACCGAAAGCGGCTCTCTCCCTTTTTTATGGGTAACTCGAAAAAGAGCCCCTTCGTCCGATTACTGCGTTGCTCTGGAAATAACACGCCTCACATCTGCCCGAGGTGCTGCGCTTCTTCTTTCCGTCGCGCCCTATACTCGAACAAAATTTCTTATTTTTCCAGATACCCTTATCTGCTACGCTCAGGGGGAAAAGTTTGGGTATCGATCTGCCATCAACATGTTTTTCAGGATTTTTTCATGAAAATATGACAAGATAAGTGCAGGAACAAAATTGCTGATTTTTCAAGATTGCCTCAAGGTTGCCTCCAGGTTGCCTCAAGAACCAGCCATATCAGACCCTTAGAAACAAGCCCCCGGAATCAGCATGAACTATGACACAAGCGCTGTCCTTTTCGCCTTTGGCCTGACCCTGTTTGCCGGCATGTCCACCGGCGTCGGCAGTGCCCTGGCCTTTTTCACCAGACGAACCAACACGACACTGCTCACCACATCCCTCGGTTTTTCGGCCGGGGTGATGATCTATGTCTCCATGGTGGAAATCTTTGTCAAGGCCCGGACTTCACTGAGTGCCGTGGCTGGAGAATCACAGGGCTATCTGCTGACCACGCTCGCCTTTTTCGGAGGGATCTTTCTCATCGCCCTGATCGACAAGCTGGTGCCATCTTTTGAAAACCCCCACGAAATCAGGGGAGTCGAAGACATGAACGATGAGCGCGTTGAGGCCCGTAAAAAACAGGCCCTCCACCGCATGGGCCTGTTCTCGGCCCTGGCCATCGGCATCCATAATTTTCCGGAGGGATTGGCTACCTTTGTGGGAGGGCTCGAAGACCCGGCCCTGGGCATCAGCATCGCCGTGGCCATCGCCATTCATAACATCCCGGAAGGAATCGCGGTCTCCGTACCGCTCTATTACGCCACGGGCAACCGAAAAAAAGCCTTTCTCTACTCCTTTGCTTCGGGCCTGGCAGAACCGGTGGGCGCCATTGTCGGCTATTTCCTCTTCCTGCAATATTTCAACGACTACATCTTCGGACTCCTGTTTGCCATGGTTGCCGGGATCATGGTCTTTATCTCCCTGGACGAATTACTGCCCACCGCCGAAAAATACGGAGAACACCATCTGGCCATGTACGGCGTGGTTGCCGGTATGGCCGTGATGGCCGCCAGCCTGCTCTTGTTTACCTGAACGATCACAGCCGTGGGGGAAAAATTCATAAAACCGGAGCCGTCTTTTTTCCCTTCTCCTCAGCACAGCGCCTGTCATATGGCAACCTTGAAAAATGGCTCTGTTGCCCAAGCCCAAAGCCTGCGTTGCCGATAAAATTTAAAACGCTCACATATCAAGCACATGCTGTGCTTTTAACTTTCATCAGCGCCTTGTTTTGAAACAAAATTGCTTATTTTTCAAGGTTGCCATATAATAATTTACATTCTCACTTGCGGATTGTTCTGGAAGATAGGCTCTCTTCTTTTCATTGCTCAACCGAACAAAAAACGTACTTCCCATTTTTTCTCTAAGCTCTCTCAAGGTCTTGTCGGCAGGTAAAGACCAGACTTCGACAAGGCTCTTTCCGCCAAAATCGCAGTACCAGATACGACAGTAACAGGAGGATACGGCATGGATAAAGGACAGTTCGGACGAAGGGACAGGCTGGTTCAGGAAAAAAGCCACGACACCTACAAAGAAGACGGGAAATGGCCCGAGCCGACCCTCTGCACGGGATGCAGCGCCGTCTTTGCCGGTGGTCGCTGGTCTTGGAAAGACGCCCCTGACAAGGCTAATACCGTGCTTTGCCCCGCCTGCCAGCGCATCAACGATAACTTTCCGGCCGGAACCATTGACCTGGCGGGGTCGTTCTACGGCAAGCATCGGGAAGAAATCCTCAATCTGATTCGCAATGAAGAAAAACTGGAAAAAGGCGAGCACCCCCTGGAACGAATCATCCATATCAGCGAAACGGAAGGAGGGGGGAACATCACCACCACAGGGATTCATATTGCCAGCCGCATCGGTAAGGCAATTCATCGGGCCTATCAGGGTGAATTGTCCGCCAGCTATGGTGACGGCGAAAAAACCATCCGCATCTCATGGAGCAGATGACCGGTTACCGGCCTTGAAAAGAAAGATCCTGGCAAGCCATCAGGGGATCAAGGGGTTGCAAAGATCTTCTCAATATCAACCTGACGACCGATGACCACCAGACGATCACCCAGCAGAAGGGTCTGGTCGGGATCTGTGACCACCTGTGGAGACTGATCCCGACGCTTGAGAATCAGGACTGTCACTTTATGGCGGCGACGCAGATCAAGCTCACTGAAACTCTTGCCGGCCAGGGCCTCGTCCACCAGAATTTCAGCAATATCGATCTCCTGGTCCAGCTTGAGAAAATCCAGAAGATTAGGGACGGTGAGCCGTTCAGCCAGATGCGCGGCACTCTGTTTTTCGGGCAGGATGACTTCATCGGCACCGATCTTGAGCAGAATCTGTTCCTGGATCAGGCTGCTCGCCCGGGCAATGATCCGGCGAGCTCCGAGATTGTTGAGACAGGTCACCCCCAGAACCAGCTCTTCAAAATTACTGCCCAGACCGATAATAATCAGATCAAACTGGTCCAGGCCAAGATCGGCCATGGCCTCCTCATCGGCAATATTAGCCACCATGGCCTCAGCCACACTGTCCTTGATCCGTTCCACCGCCTGAACACGCACATCCACTGCCACGACTGTATTTCCTCGAGCGGCCAGCCCCACAGCCACCTCATGGCCAAAGATCCCCAGACCAATCACCGCGATATTTTTTTTCATTCCGCTCACCCCAGTATGATTTGTTCTTCCGGATAATCAATATGACTGACCACAACCAGCCGACACATCTGCATGGCCAGCAGAGCCGGACCTAAGCGACCCACAAGCATGGTTCCGATCAAGACCAGTTTGCCGGTCGTACCCGCCTCAGCGGTGAGCCCCAGAGTCAGACCAACCGTCCCCATGGCTGAAATCGCCTCAAAGAGCGTGGTCAACAAGTCTGCGCCCTCAAAAAAGAGAAGAAGCAAGGTGCTGAACCAAACCGCCATCAAATAGCAGGCAAAAAGGACAAAGGCCCGGTTGACCAGGTCCGGTCCCAGTTTTCTCCTGAATGCCACCACCCTGTTCCGGCCTCTGATCGCGGCAATACAGGCGGCCGCCACCAGAAAGACAGTGGTCAGTTTCATCCCCCCCCCTGTGGATCCGGGCGCAGCGCCGATGAGCATCAAAAACATGATCAGAACCAGGGCAGCCGGTTGCAGCAGGTCCGGGGAAAGGGTATAAAATCCGGCCGTCCGCGCGGTAATCGCCAGAAAAAAGGCGTCAGCCAGACTGATCCGGCCCTGCTCCAGCCAGTACACGACCCCTCCCCCGACCGTAATCAGCACCAGGCTGCCCAACAGGGTTACACGGCTGTGCAGTGAGGGGCGGCGGCGATCACGACACCAGCAGACACAATCATAGGCGATATAGGCACCCAGGCCGCCAAAAACGATCAACAATGCCACACCGGTTTGTACCAGGACATGACTTTGAACCAGGCTCTGATCCAGGGGTGAAAAGCCGGCATTACAAAAGGCTGACACTGCATGAAAACATCCAAGATAGAGACTCTCGCTCAGGGAGGCGCCGTCCAGACGGAAACCCGCCGCCAACACCAGCGTCCCAAGGAATTCAACCACCAGGGTATAGACAAGTATGGTCCAGAGGACCATGGGGACCTGGGCCAGCCGAACCCCTTCCAGAACCTGGGCCGTATGCAGACGAGTCGGCAGATCAAGCTTTCCTCGAATCAGCAGGATCACGCTGGAGGTCAAGGTCATGATCCCGATGCCGCCCAGCTGGATCATGAACAGAATCAAGATCTGACCGGGACGATCAAAGGTGGAAAGAGGCTGTGTCATCAAACCGGTGACACAGACCGCCGAGGTGGCCGTAAACAGACGGTCCACCAGACTCAGGCCGTTGACCGGAACAAACGGCGCCTGTCCCATGAGCAGGGCCCCGGCCAGGATCAACACACAAAAGGTCAGGCTCAGCAGCCATTCAATGGGCCATTTTTTCATGCTCCCCCCAGCACCGCCAGCAATAGCAGACACAAAGCCGTATAGGCAATGCCCACCGTCAGCCAGCGCTCAAAAATGCGTTCCCGGCCGGGAAGTTGTTGCGCGGCAAGACGAAGAATCGTCCACCACTGTCTGCGCACACGCCTGAACAATCCATCTGTCCAGGCCCGAACAACCGCCAGCAGGGTCAGACAGGAAGGGCCAAGCTCTGACCAGAACCTTCCCTGCCTTCTGGTCGGGCTCTGCTCTCTGCGCAATCGCGCAAAAACAGGATAACTGAATGCCCCCAGGAGGATGGGCCAGGATCCGTGGATGATGCCGGGCAGGGCCAGGGAATAGAGAAGCTCTGATCGAGCCACTGACCACAGCCAGGGCGCGAAAATCACCAGTCCCACCCCTGAGATCCAAGGCCAGGGAAAAAGATTCTCTCTCCTCTCCTGACCGGGAGTCCGGCCGGCCATCACCTCCTCTCGAACCCGGACCAATAAATGGACCATCAGCAGGGTGGTCGCCGCGGATGACAGACCCAGAAAGAAGGGCGCTAATCCGGCCCAGGAGGGCATCAGAGCAGAGAGCAGCCCCTTCAGGGCCCCTTTGGCCGCCAGACCGCTGCTCAAGGGAAGACCAGCCAGGACCAGGGCCGGAATAAAAAACAGAACCAGCCACCAGAAGGAACAGAATCTGCCCCGAGTCAAGGCATCCAGGCCGAGAAAGAGTGAGGCCTTGGCCAGTCCGTGGTGAACGACAAAGAAAAGAAGAACCGGCAGGGCCTCTCCACCGGCCAGGGGAGAGGAGATTCCAACTCCGAAAATAATGGTCATGAGTCCCAGCTGACTGATACTGGATCCGGCCAGAATTCCGGCCGGTCGGGTCTCACGGAGCCCGAGTACAACCCCGTACAGGGCCGCCAGGCCACCAACAGTTACAAGGACGAGACCCGCAGCAGGAATGGCAACCTGACCCAGTGGTAAAAATCGCAGCCAACCCAGAAGACCTGCATTGACCATGGCTCCGGCAAGGGCCACAGCCGCGGGCAGGGGAATTTCCCGGTAGACCCGAATCATCCAGCGATGAAAGGGCAGGGCGCCGATCTTGATCCCAAAACCCACAAAGAGCATCAACAAAAACAAACTGTTCTGCCAGCCAGACTGAGCCAGGCCATCCAAGTCAACGACCTCACCAGACATCAAGAGCAGGGCCAGAAAAATGGCAATCTCGCCGAGCATGACCATCACCAGATAGAGGCGCCCAGCCCGACGCGAACCTGGATGACGATCATAGATCACCAGACCGTAGACAGCAAAACTCATCAGGGCGAAAAAAAGATAAAAACCGAGCAGTTCCTGAGCCAGAATCAGGCCAAAATTGCCCGCCATGGCCGTCAGATAAAAAGCGGAAAATCGAGGCCGCAAGAAACCCAGCAGCCCCTGACCGCTGGCGCTGAACCCTGCCAGCAGCCACACAACAGCGCTGAGAGTCAAAAAGACCCGACCGGAAGAATCAAGCCCCATTCGACCGCCCATGAAAAACCAGGGCGCCTCAACCACCACATCTGGCGGTACCAACCAGACCGTGAGCAGAGCCGGCAGTGGTGCCCAGGCAAAAAAAGGACTCAATATCCGTCTGGGAGACAGAGAGAGAGGCAGAGAAAGGCTGGCAGCAAGAACGAGCGGGACCCCTGCCACCAAGGAAAGGATTACCAGATACATGTCAAGAGTCAGTCCGCTCGGCATCATGGCAGATATCCCTCAACAATGAAGCGTACCCAGGCCAAAGGACTGATCTGAGCCTCTGCCAGAACACCAATCAGGAGAACGACAGCTGCGGTTAACAATGGTGGACAAAGAAGCATGAGCCGAGTCTCAAAACGACCAAAGTTTTTCTCATCGGGCCAGGGCCCCACTGGCCGATCAAACCAGGCAGTAATCAGAATTGGTAAAAAATAAGCCGCATTCAACAGGCTGCTGAGCATCAGTACCGCCACCACGACCCAGTTGCTGGCCGAGAGAGCGCCCAGCCCCAGAAACCATTTACTGACAAAACCGGCGGTGGGCGGCAGACCAATCATCCCCAGGGCCCCGACGGTAAAGGCCCCCATGGTCCAGGGCATGCGTCTGGCAATGCCCCGCATCTCACTGATTCGATGCACACCCAGCGTCTCAGCCAGATTCCCGGCACAGAAGAAAAGAGTGATCTTCATAATCCCCTGATGGACCAGATGAACCAGGCCGCCAATCAGGGCCAGTCGATGATCGGCCAGACTGATGCCCAGCCCAATGTAGGAGATTTGACTGATCGTAGAAAAAGCCAGTCGCCGCTTGAGATCATCCTGCTGCAGAGCCCGAAACGACCCCCAGAGAATAGTCAAGGTGGCCACAAATGTGAGCAGAGGCAGCAGGCCTAAAACAATCATGTTTTCCAGCCCATAGACATCCAAAACAATACGAACTATGCCAAAAGCCCCAGCCTTGACCACGGCCACGGCATGAAGCAGGGCGCTGACCGGAGCCGGTGCAATCATGGCCTGTGGCAGCCAGCCATGCAGGGGAACCAGAGCCGCTTTAACGCCAACGCCTGCTATCAATAAAACAAAGAGCAGACTGAGCAAAGGACCATGTTCAACGACAAGATGGGATGCAAAACCGTCAGAACCAAAATCCATGGGTCCGGTCAAAACCTGAAGCCAGGCTGCAGCCAGAAAAAACAGCGCTCCGCCCCCCAGGGTATACACCAGATAATTACGCCCGGCCCTGAGCGACTGCGGGGTGCCGCGATGAACAATCAGCGGATAAGTACTCAAGGTCAGCATTTCATAAAAAAGAATAAAGGTGATCAGGTTCCCGGCCAGGGCAATGCCAATGGTCACTGTCACACAGAGGCTGAAATAGCCAAAAAAATGACTCCGATTGGGCGAATCCTCAAGATATCCCACGGCATAAATAGTTGTTAAGAGCCAGAGAACACTCGACAGCGTGGTAAACAGGGCCGAGAGAGGATCTGCATGGAGGTAGACCTCCATGCCAGCCACGAGGGGGAGGCGAATTTCGTAGCTGTACCCCAGATAAATGCCAACATTCAGAACCACGATCAAACCAATCTTGATCAGGGAACCGCAGAGGTTCAGGGTCGTACGCAGGCGCACCCGATCCTCCGGCAGACCGAAAATAATAATCCCCGGGACAAAAGAACTGAGCATGATCAGGACCAGCAGCCAACCCGAGCCATTCATGGCAGACCTCCCGAAATAACCGCGCCACCATTCGCCGTCAGCAGGGCCATGATACCCGGTGCAAACAGCCCGAGTAAGAGGGCGATCAGAGACAGGACAAGGGGCGGCCACTCAAGCAGGGCAGGGGTGGGCCGGCCATCAAAAATTGACGCTCCCACCGGTGCCTGAAACAAAGGCGACATGACACGGAAGACATAGGCCGCAGCCAGCAGACCTCCAGCCATGATTGCCACGGACCACCACCACTGACCATCATCAAAGGCTCCGGTCAAAAGCAACCATTTACCGACAAAACCTCCGGATGGCGGGAGTCCCATCAGATTAACCCCGGCCATACCATATGCAAAAACCGTCAGTGGCATGACCAGCCTTATTCCATGGAGATCTCTCATTCGATCATGACCGCTGTGGAGATACATTGTGCCTGCGGCCATAAACATGGCCACCTTGGCACAGCCATGGGCCAGGATCATAAAGAGAAATGCGGTCCAGACAGAAAGCGTCGCATCATGGTAAGCCAGAGGGAAGGCGATCAGAAAATAACCAACCTGTGAAACCGTAGAATAGGCCACCAGCAATTTGAGCCGCTGCTGGAGCAGGGCCAGAATTCCACCCCAAAATACGGCAAGGATCCCAAGCATGCCGATCACGTTCAAAGCTGCGGGACTGATCAGGGACGCGAAGGTATCAAACCAGAACCGAAAAAGAAGATACAGCGATCCTTTGATGACCAGACCTGAAAGGATGGCACTGACCGGGGCCAGGGCATTGGCATGGGCCGGGGGCAGCCAGAAATGCAGAGGAAAAGCAGCGCTCTTGAGGAGCAGGCCACAACTCATGAGAACCAGACCGGCAGTCATGGACGATCCGGGTTCAACCACTGCCCGAAGCAGACCCAGGTCGAGGACGCCGTGGCTGCGATAAATAAAAAAAATGCCCAGGAGATAGCTGAGCGAACCAAGCAAACTGGCCAGCAAGTACCGAAAACTGGCCAACTGGGCCACCGGCTTACCGGAGAGGGCGGCCAGAGCTACAGCCGAGATGCTGAGCAGCTCCAGGGTAACATAAATATTAAAGATATCACCCGAGAGAAACAAACCATTCAGAGCTGCCAGGAGCATCAGCCACAGGGGCCAGAAAAAACGTTCCTGCCGTTCATGTCGACCGGGTTGTTTCTGGGCCGATATCCGATAGGCAAAATAACCGCGGGCATAGCAGGTGACTCCTGCACCGCAGAGTGCAGTGAGCAGGAGCATGAGCAAGGCCGGACCATCGAGTACCAGAACGATCCCCAGAGGGGTCTCCCAGCCGCCAATCTGATAATGCAAGGGGCCCTGGATCAGGAGGAGACGAGTCAACCGGATCACAACAATCAGATTGACCAAAGCAAAGGCCAGCGGTAACCACAGACTCCGTTGTCGCCAGAGAAAGCAGAGCAGGCCACCGGCCAGGGGCAGAACCACGGGCAAAACCATCCAGAAAGACGCAGAAACCGTCGGCATCAGGAGTCTCCCTGTGGAGGATGCTCCCCTTCAGACGACCCGGCCCCCCCTGACGTCTCCTGTATCCGGCAGGCCAGCACCAAAGCCAGGGCTGTAACGCTGACCGAGACGACAATCCCGGTCAGAACCATGGCCTGAGGCACGGGATCAATGGCGACACCAACCCGACCATGACAGGCCATGGCAATAAAAAGAAGAAAAACCCCGGCCGCCATGACATTAACGGCCATAATCTTTTTCAGGGGATGGGAACGCAGGATCAGAGCGGTAAAACCCATGAAAAACAGACAGAGCCCGCCCAATTTATAAGCAAAGAGGACGGTCATGACCCCTCCTCCAGCTGCCCGCGATCAACAAGATCATCCACGGGCCGACCACCGACAAAGAGACAGGCCAGGGTCAGTCCAATGGACAACCCACAGGCAAGCTCAATGAGAAGAATCAAAAACCCGGCCAGTTCTCCGGGATATTCCAGGAACCGTCCATCGGCCAGACAACTCACACCAAGTCCGAGGAAAACCAAGGGACCAAAGACCAGCATCAGGCGCACGGGCAACGAAGGAATGAGCCTCAGCCAGGGCAGCTCCGAAACCATCATCAGAACCCCGGCCGCAGCAAGGACCGCCCCACCCTGAAAGGCGCCACCAGCCAGATGCGTACCTTGCCAGATTAGCGAAACGGCTACGAGAATCATCAGCGGGGCCAAAATACGCACCACCCCCTGTTGGATGGGACTGACCTGACCACTTTTCTCTGAAAATCGAACAGTCGCCAGAGACCAGACCGCAACCACCGCCACAAAGAGAACCATGATCTCCAGCAGAGTATCATAGCCCCTGAAATTAAGAAGGACTGCTGTCACCGGGCTGATCACACCACTTTCTTCCTGCTGTTCCGCCACAAATACACCCAGGCCCGGATTTTCATATTCCACATGCAGCAGGATCGTGGCCAGGTGCACCAACAGAGTCAGGAGCAGACCAGCAAAGAGTATCCGCAACAGCAGATATATGATTCTGCCACTGGTACGCTGAGTTACTTTTTCTATTTTCCCCCTGTGTTCTATGCTGTCAAGCTGCTGTCGACGCTCACCCTTACGAGTTCCCCTGAGGCGATGCAGGGCCGAAAGAAACAAAGGGCCTGTCAGACCAGCACCGAGCGCGGCCTCGGCCAGGGCCACATCTGGTGCCGCCAGTCGAACCCAGGCAAGCGCCATGACCAGACCAAAAGACATGAACAGCACCATGGCCTTAAAAAGATCTGGAGTGGCCAGCAATTGCCAAGCCAGGCCAAGAAGAGTAACCAGCACCACACAATCAAAGAGAGTCAGCGAAAGGCTGTTCATGACCGCATCCATGGTTTAATATTTTTCTCCAGGGCACTGCGGGCAATCAGATGGCAGGAGGCGGAACTGGCGATCAGGACCAGTAACCAGACCATGAGCAGGCGCAAGGCTTCGAACAGGCTCCCGGCCTGACAGATCAGCCCGAGAACAATCAAACCGAGACCCACATTATCGGCCTTGGTCAAGGCATGCAGACGAGTAAAAATATCAGGGAAGCGAAGCAGCCCCAGACTGCCGGAAAGAAAAAAAGGCAGCCCACAGACAATCAGAACAATCCCTGTCAAATCCAGAACCTCACGCATCAGTCACCTCCGCCCCTGCCAGGTTCGCAATATAAAGGTCATGACCGCAAGGACAGCGAGGAGGGCAAAAACCAGGGCGACATGAACCAGAATGCTCCGCTCCAGGGCCTGGGCCAAAAGGAGAAGAATAGCGACACCACAGGTCGTCAGTAACTGGATCGCCAACATCCGATCAGCCGCGGTGGGACCAATCAGAATTCGCACCATGCCACCACTCACAGCAATAAGCAGAACCAGGACAGCCAGGAGAGTCACACCGCTCATGAATCACCTCCAGGAGCAGAAAACTGACAAAAGAGATACGCAACCCGGCTTTCCATCTCCTGCACCTGCTCAAGGGCTGATCCGGAGCAATCCAGGCAGTGAATGGTCAGCTGATTTTCGCGCAATTCCGCACTCAAAGTTCCAGGCAGCAGACTGATCACATTGGCAAAAAAAGTCTGCGCCGGTCCAGGGGCAAGGCGAGTCGTATACGTCAAAAAACCGGGATCAATACGAGGGCCTGGTGAACAAACACGAATCATGACATCCAGACCACTCACAAAAGACTGGCCGAGAAAATAAGGGAAAAAGCGGAGAAATCCTCTGACGCTCAGGAAAAATGCAGGACCGGCGAGGAAAAGACTCAAGGCCGTAGCCAGAAAAACAGCGGGCAGGCCCACAAACCAGCTCATGGTTTCCTGACCGGCCAACACCAGCCAGACTGAGGCAAAAAACAGCAATCGCGGCCAGACCCGCGGCCAGAATTGAGACCGGAGCGGCCTTATTCCCTGCAACCACCCTGTCCCATTATCCATGGCACCTTCCTTTCCCAGGGATTATAACGGTATGATCCTCCATCATTTATTTTCGGCTGTTCAGGGTCTGGAAGTCAAGTTTTTTCATGGCCCAATGTTTCACGATCAACAATATCAGGACAGTCAAAATTGATTTTTCATCTTTCGTGGCTGATCGTCCTCGGGTAGTATATCATCAAAGAAGCAACGACCGACCAGGGGCTCGATCACCACAGGGACCTCGCGAGCCAATAAATTCAGGCTCCTTTGATAAGTTCTCTTTTCAAGGGAACCTTTAATTAACAACCACAAGGAACAACCATGGAAGCGATAGAGTGCATCACCACCCGTAAGAGTATCCGCAAATTCCTCGACCAGCCTGTCTCCAAAGAACTGATCATGGAGGTCATCCGGACAGCCCAGCAGAGCCCATCCTACAAAAACAGCCAACCCTGGGAAGTTGCAGTGGTCAGTGGGGCCAAAAAAGAAGGTTTAAGCACATTAATGATCGATCTTCTGACAGCGGACCAGCCCCCCTGTCCTGATCTGCCTGCACCTTCCTCCTGGCCTGAGGCCGAGGGTGACCGAATCAAGGATTTATTACGGATGCGCAAGGAGGCCACGGGCATTGATCTCGGCGACCCGGCAATCATCAAAAAAGCCAAAAAGGCCAATTTTTCCTTTTATGGGGCCCCCCTGGCTGTCTATCTCTATCAGGACAGCTCTCTTTCGGAATGGTCACTCTTTGATCTGGGCCTCTTTGCCCAAAGTCTGATGCTGGCCGCCCACGGCAAGGGTCTTGGCAGTGTCCCCCAGGCCTTTGCCACCGATTATTCCGCCCAGGTTAAAGAGTATTTGGGAATCCCGGCCACTAAACGACTGGTTCTGGGCCTGAGCATGGGCTATCCGGACATGGACTCCTCGCTCAACAAGCTGACCACCAGCCGCTCACCAGTGGAAGAGATCAGCACCTGGATCGAGTAAACCAGCAACAGCTCGTGTCCTGAACGTTGCTTTGCGCTCCGGGCAGGCCCTGCAAAAAAACAGACAGGTTCAAGCACCCTGTCGCAGAACAGCTGAATCATCCGGCCAACCACAAAGAGACAGGGAGCGACAATAATGATGAAGACATTTGAAGAAGTGGTCCGCTTTCACGGACATGCCTGTCCCGGTCTGGCCTTTGGCTTCCGGGTTGCCGAAGCAACCCTGACCACTCTGGGGGACCGGGCTCAGGACGAAGAACTGGTGGCAATCGTTGAAAACCGCTCCTGTGCCGTGGATGCCATTCAGGCGGTCTGCGGCTGCACCCTGGGCAAGGGCAACCTGGTGGTCAGGGATTATGGCAAACAGGTCTACACCTTTCTCAAAAGACCAGACGGTGCAGGCATACGGATCAGTGTCATTTGGAACGGACCCACCGAGGATGCTGCAACGACTGCACTCTGGCAACAATTTTTCAAAGGAGACCGGACACCTGAAGTCATGCGGGGGATCAGGGCTGCCAAGGGGCGCAAGATGCAGGCCATTCTCAAGGCTGAGCTCAATGAATTATTTGAGATCCGTGAAATACAAGAAACACTGCCCGAGGCCGCCCGGGTCTGGCCCAGCATCCGTTGCGCCGCCTGCGGCGAAAAGACCATGGAGCCCATGATCCAGACCGTGGCCGAGCAACCACTCTGCATCCCCTGCGCCGAAGCGAACAAACATCCAACACGTTAATCTGACTTACCATGCGCATGGTCAGCCACTGTCACCACAGACAGAACGTCACTCTTCAGTACTCGATTTCATGTTCATTTCCGGCATCAAGCTGAAGTGACAGCAGAGCACGTAATCAGTGCATCAGATCCAGATCTTCGAGCCAGCCGGCATTTTCAGTCAGACGGCCCATGAGAATACGCGAGGCTTCTTCCGGGTGTTCCGGGCGGGAGTGAATCTGGCTCATCACCAGAATGTCATCTTTTCGTCCGCAGATCTCAATTTTTCCGATGTCATGCCCCATAATGAACTTGAAGCGCTTGGCATAGCCATCTAAACGACGCTTGGCCTCTGACACAATATCTACACCGCGCTTAAGAGGCACCTGGAAGTGATGGCGCACCCGCGCAACAGGCATGCACTGGTACAGATAGTAGGGGTTTACGCCGATGCGAACCAGTCCGTTCATCAAATCTTCAAGATCTGCAACTGTGTCATTGACACCCTTGAGGAATACAGTCTGGTTGTTGACGGTAATGCCAGCACTGCGAATACGTCTCACCGCCTCCCTAGATATATCTGTGATCTCGTTGGCGTGATTGAAATGGGTTGGGACATAGAGGGTCTTGTGCCGGTTGAAATCCCGCAACACTTCGATCAGTTCATCATCAAAATAACGCAGGGGATACACCACTGGAGTACGGGTTCCAATGCGGACATAATTCACATGATCTATATTCTTTAAGGCCTCCAGCATCTTGGCGATGACCTTGGTGGGCAGCATCATGGGATCACCACCAGAAATGATTACATTGGTGATTTCCTTGTGTCTGGCAATGTACTTGGCGGCATTCTGGAAGTTATCAACGGTCTTGTCACCGGGGAGTCCCACCAAGCGCTTGCGGAAGCAGTGGCGACAGTACATGGAACAGTATTCGGTGGCAACCACCAGGGCTGAATAAGGATACTTATGCAGGATCCCGTTTCCCTTATTATGTTTATCGTCACCATAGGGATCCCCTGTTGTTTCACCCATTTGACCAACAACAACAAGTTCCTCGACTGAGGGGATTGCCAGTTTCCTGACAGGGTCGTTGGGGTCATCAGCGTTGATGAGACTGAGGTAATAGCGTGGTATGTTCATGGGGTGCCTGTCAAGCACATCTTGCATGGACAACCGCTCCTCTTCGCTCAGGGGAAAATATTGACTCAGTTTGTCAAGAGAATTCAAGTTATTAGAAAGTTCGACCTTCCAGTCTAATTTCTGAAAATCAATACTATCCAGTTTCTCGAATGGTTCATTGATACTCAATCTACCCATACTCTGTTTTTATCTCCTTCAATTTGTGGAATTTATATTAATAGTATTATACGAAATAGTATTATGCAAAATAGTATTGTACAATAATATATTCCCTCCCAAATATCAAGGCGAGGAACGCCCGACACACTGACAGCGAGAACCTGCAGGTATTTACGGCAAGGAACATAACACAAAAAAAACCCATTAATATTGAATCATTATAAACAAGCACACACTCGGAAGAGTAAAGATTCCAAAAAATGTGGCAAAGAAGACAATCAGGTTTGTTAGTTGAGGCGTTCACCTCTTACGGAGAAGCCCTTTAACAAATGAAAAAGGAACAAGCATGGAAGCGATTGAGTGTCATCCGGCCACTCCTCCTTACTCGGACATTCTGGACTAATGCACAAAATATTCCTTGACGGCCAGCCATTGCCACCGTAAAAATGGGTCTTATGTTGATTTCCGGCATCAAGCGGGAGTAACAGAAAGAGTAGAAAAAGCTCCCCGCCCTTCTTATCTCTTCTTCAGGAGCCTGTCATGGCCACTTACAAAATCCACCCCATCGTCATGGGCACCAAAGTCTTCGACAAGGGAATGATGACCTACCAGCACGACTACGGCACCCCCTACACCATCCCCATCTACTGCTGGTACATCGAAGGCGGTGACAAGAAGATCCTGGTGGACACCGGTGAGCTGCGCCCCATCCAATCAGCGGACCGAGAGGCGAACATCGGTGGTAAAATTTATACATTTGAAGAAGGGTTGGCCAAATGGGGATTAACCCCGGCCGACATTGATCTGGTTATCCACACCCATCTCCACGCCGATCATTGCGAAAACGACTACAAGTGTGAAAACGCGGTCTTTCACGTCCACAAGGAAGAACTGGCCACCATCCACAACTGCCACCCTCTGGACTACCGCTATGTGGAAGACTATATCTACGAGATCGAACAGAACAAACAGATCCGAATCGTCAGCAGGGACTGCGAAATCGTCCCGGGGATCTCTGTCATGCACACCCCGGCCCACACCCCAGGCGGACTCACCGTGCTTATCGATACTGAACAGGGCAGGGCGGCAATCACCGGTTTCTGCGTCATCCGCGAAAACTTTGAGCCGCCGACCGCAATCCGCGCCATGGAGATGGAAGTGATTCCACCCGGAACCTGCCTCAACACCTACGAGGCCTACAACATCCTTCTCCGGGTAAAAGACCTGGCCGATATCGTCCTGCCTCTGCACGAACCTGAGTTCGCCGCTATCGACACCATCGACTGACCAGGATTTTCCGCCTCACTCAATTTTCCCCCTACACAGGGAAATCAAACATCACACGCACAGATGCGCCTTCCTGTTCTCCGCAGGCAAGAAATCTTCCCTGTATTGCGTGAAAAGAATAGACCTTTCAATCAACGCCGATGATTAACAAACAGCAACAGCCCATGTTTCGCTTCCTCTTGATCATGACCATCGCCGCAGTGGTCGGCCTGCAGACCTGGATGATCCTGTTCAACAATTTCGCCGTTGAAATCGCCGGCTTGAACGGCAACCACATTGGTCTGCTCCAGTCCATACGCGAAATCCCAGGATTTCTGGCCCTGCTGGCCATCTATATAATGCTGGTCATCAGAGAACATCGACTGGCCGCCATGTCCATACTCCTGCTGGGACTGGGCACCATGATCGCCGGCTTTTTCCCGACCCTGAGCGGCCTGATCTGCACCACCCTGATCATGAGCTTCGGCTTCCACTATTACGAAACCTGCAACCAGTCCCTGACCCTGCAGTACTTTGATAAAACCACCACCCCTCTGGTCCTGGGCCGTCTGCGCAGCCTGGGGGCTGCAGCCAATATTTTGGCCGCGGCCCTGCTCTTTACCCTGGGGTTTTTCCTCGACTACAAGGCCACCTATCTGGTGATGGGCAGTTTAGTCATGGCCGCCGGAATCTGGGCCCTGTTTCAGGACCCGACCCATACCGAGATCATCCCCCAGCACCGGAAGATGATCTTTCGCCGCCGCTACCTGCTCTATTACTTTCTCACCTTCATGGCCGGGGCCAGACGCCAGATCTTCATCGCCTTTTCCGTCCTCCTGCTGGTCAAGGTCTTCCACTTCAGCCTGCGTGAAGTGGCCATCCTCTTTGTCCTCAACAACGTGATCAATTATTTCTTAAGTCCCATGATCGGGCGGGCCATCAACCACTTTGGTGAACGCAGGATCCTGACCATTGAGTACGCGGGCCTGGTCCTGGTCTTTCTCATCTACGCCTTCACCCAGTCAAAAACAGTGGTCATTGCCATGTACATCCTCGACCACATCCTCTTCAACTTTGCCATGGCCATCCGCACCTATTTCCAGAAGGTGGCCGATCCCCAGGACATCGCCCCAAGCATGGCCATGGGCTTCACCATCAACCACATTGCGGCCGTGGTCCTACCGGTTCTGGGCGGACTGGCCTGGATGATTGATCACCGCATCCCCTTCATCGCCGGAGCGGCCATGAGCCTGGTGTCGCTGGTGGCGGTCCAGTGGATTCCTGATTTTCGCAACACAACCCACACTCCCAGACATTAACCGCCCCCCGTTTTTCCTGATGTTCTATTGACAAAGGTGTCGGACGGACACATTTTAAACAGACAAATTCATCATCCCGGGGTGACCCTGAAAGATGGACAGGCCCACTGAAAAGTGGCCGAAAATAACGCCTGCAACGAACCTGAACAACTTGGAATAATACAAAATATTCAGCTGAACGTGGCGGCAAACAACACACCAACCAGACAACAAAAGAGGAACAACAATGGATCAGAACAAACCCCTCGTCGGAATCCTGATGGGCAGCGAGAGTGACCTGCCGGTCATGACCAAGGCCACCACCGTCCTGAAAGAAATGGGCGTCCCCTTTGAAATGGACATCAGCTCCGCCCACCGGATGCCGGACAAGACGGCTGAATACGCCAGGACAGCCAGAGAACGGGGTATTGAAATCCTCATTGCCGGAGCCGGCATGGCGGCCCACCTGGCCGGGGTCATCGCCGCCCACACCACGTTGCCCGTCATCGGCGTACCGCTTGCCTCAGGCGCCATGAGCGGCGTGGACGCCCTCCACTCAACCGTACAGATGCCTCCCGGTATTCCTGTAGCCACCGTTGCCATTGACGGTTCAAAAAACGCCGCCTACCTGGCCTGTGAGATTCTGTCCATCAAATATCCGGAAATGGCGGATAAACTGGAGCAGTTCAGAGAAGAGACCCGGCAGGCCCTGATGGAAAAATCAGCGCAACTGCGCCAGGGATAAAATCGCCCCGAAAACGAGGGGACCCAAAGAACATCAATACAGCAACACAGCGGCAGTGTCCCAACAACGATCCGGCATGGATTGAAACGACGTGCGGTCTCTGAAAAAAAACGGACTGTCGGGCATCCCCCTGACTGTCCGTTTTTTTATGGATACCTTGAACGAATCGGATGTTCATTCAAGATCAGGGCAGACAAAAAGTGCTTGATCAGAAGAATGACCATCACTGTCTTGATAATTTTCGCCATAAAGCCTACACTACAAAAAAAGACTAAATACCATTCCCGGATGCCATCGTGGACTTGATCAATTCGTCCGACAGACTCAGATCAGCTCTATGGACAGCAGAGGAAACATCATGACCACGCAAGAACTTCCCAGCTCCGCACCGCTGCGCATATTGCTCGTGGAAGATTCAAAGCATGACGCCATTGCCTTCCAAAGGGCTCTGGATAAGGGTCGTCTGGCCGCAGAAATAACCCATTGCTGGACCGCCGAGGAGGCCATGAAGTCGCTGCACCTCCTGCCTCTGCCCTATGACCTGGTAGTTAGCGACCATAAACTGCCCGGCCAGACCGGTCTGGAACTCTGCCAGCAGATCTTTGAAGAGAAGATCCCCGTCCCCTGCGTGATCGTAACCGGGGCCGGCACAGAGTACATTGCCGTAGAGGCCCTCAAGGCCGGAGTCTTTGACTATCTGGTCAAGGATTTCCAGCAGCATTATCTGGAAATCCTCCCCCTTCTGCTGCCCGAGATCGTCCGCAAGTACCAAGACGAGAAACTCGCCCGCATTCTTACACAAGAAAAACAGACCATTGCCGCCATCTCGGAACTCTTTCTGGCCCAGGACGGTACGCCGGACCTGATGTATGAAAAACTGCCGCAGATCCTGGCCGCAGAATTTTCCTTTCCCATCTCCATGGTCATGCTGCTGACGGATGACAAAAAGGCAATGGTGGTCAAGGGGATCGCCGGCGATGTGGACCAGAAGTTTGTGGGAACACGCCTCCCCCTGGACCAGAGTGCCTGCAGTTCGACCATTCTCGCAGGAGAGCCAACCCTGCTGACTGATCTTGCAAGCAGTCCCGAACTCCATTGTTTCCTGAAGGGCTACGCCATCCAGACCTGTCTGTCCATCCCCATAAAGGCTAACAGAAGTGGCACCCTCGGCAGCCTAACCCTTAACGATACCCGGAACCGTTTTGATGCTGATCTCCATATTCAGGCCCTGCAGGTCATTGCCAACCACCTGGGCCAGGAGCTTGAACGGGAGTTGCTCATCAAGAAACTGAAAGCCTCCGAGGAGAGATACGAAGATCTCTATGAGAATGCGCCGGGCATGTTTGCCTCGGTGGAGGCGAAAAGCGCAACCATCATTCAGTGCAACCAGACGATCGCAAGAAATCTTGGTTATACCAAGGAAGAGATCGTCGGCCGATCCATCAAAGAACTCTATCCCCCCGCGGATGAGGAGAAGAAACGGCAGGTCTTCAAGACCTTTACCGAAAAAGGCACTGTCCGTGATGCGGAGCTCCAGTTGCTCCGCAAAGACGGCAGCCGCCTGGACGTGATCCTGAATGTATCATCGGTCCGGGATGAGCAGGGTAATATCTTATACAGCCGATCCATCTGGCACGACAATACCAATGCCAAGCTGGCTGAACGCTCGCAGCGAGAGTGGTCAGCGGCCATGGATGCCTCAGAAGATGCCGTCTACATCCTTGATGTCCACCGTCATCTCCTCACGGCCAACAAGGCCTTTTACGGCATGACCGGCACCACACCGGAAACAGCACTCGGCCACCATGTTGAACCTCTTGTCCACCCCCAGGGAGAGGTTGTGCCATGCCCTGTCTGTCAGGCTCAGAATGAACTCCGTGATACCAGAATCATTATGGAACCGGAGCATCCGGATAACCCCACCGGACGCCCCATTGAAATTACAGTGACCATCGTGCGCGACGATCAGGGGCAGCCCTTGAGTATTCTCATGAGGCTTCATGACCTGACCGCTCAGCGAAAAATTGAAGGGGATATTCGCAGGGCCAAGCGGGAATGGGAAAAGACATTTGACGCCATGAGCGACATTGTCACCATTCAGGACACAGATATGCGCATAATCCGGGCCAACCGGGCAGCCCATCTGTTTTTTCAGGTACAACCGGGAGAGTTGACAGGCAAACTCTGTTACGAAATCTTCACCGGCAGGACAGAACCCTGCCCAGGCTGTCCACTGCTGGACAGCCTGCATGACTCTGGCCATCATGCCGCAATCATGAAACATGAGAATCTGGGAAAGACCTTCCATATCTCTTCTTCCATCATCGCTGTGGACAAAAATCACAACGAGGATATTCAGTATCTGATCCATGTGGCCCGGGACATCACCGATCAGAAAAAAATGGAAGAAGAACTTTTTCAGTCCCATAAAATGGAGGCCATCGGCACCCTGGCAGGTGGTATTGCCCATGATTTCAACAATATTCTTTCGGCCATTATCGGTTTCACCGAACTGGCACGGCTGGGGTTGGATCCGGACAGCCATCCGGCTGCCGATCTGGCCATGGTCCTGCAGGCATCCAAGCGAGCCACAGGGCTGGTCAGTCAGATTCTGGCCTTCAGTCGAAAGGGAAATCAGAGAAGAGAGGCACTCCAGCCCCATCTGATCGTCAAGGAGGCCCTTAAACTGATCAGAGCCTCTCTACCGACGACCATCGAGATACGGGAAGATATTGACCCTGAAAGTGGTGCCATTCTGGCAAATCCCACCAGTATCCATCAAATTATCATAAACCTCTGCACCAATGCCCTCCAGGCCATGGAGGACGAGACCGGTATCCTCAAGGTCACACTGACACGCCGGACACTCAATACTGATGAACTCCTGGGCCATCCCGGCATTGCACCCGGTCCATTTCTTGAACTCTCGGTGAGTGATACCGGCTGCGGCATGGACCAGGAGACGCAAAAACGAATTTTTGAACCCTACTTTACGACCAAGGAGGTGGGAAAGGGATCCGGGCTCGGCCTGGCCGTTGTTCTTGGCATCGTTCAGGACTATGGAGGCATGATCAGGGTTGAGAGTCAACCGGGACAAGGGGCAACTTTCCATGTCTATTTTCCGGCAATCCTTGAAGAGAGCGGGAAGGCAGAGAGTACAGAGGGAGCACAACCACTGCCCGGCGGGACAGAAAAAATTCTGACCGTTGATGATGAAAGCGCAATTGTCAGCCTGCACAAAGCTGCCCTGTCCCGTCTCGGTTATGAGGTCACGACCATGACCAACAGCCAGGAGGCACTTTCGGCGTTCAAGAAGAACCCAGATGCGTTTGACCTGCTCATCACCGACCAGACCATGCCCTTTTTATCCGGGGCAAAACTGGCCCGGGAGGTCATGGCCATCCGGCCCGATTTACCGATCATCCTGTGTACCGGCTACAGCACAGTGCTCTCGGAGGAGCAGGCATTGGCGATCGGCATCAAAAAATACCTCTTCAAACCGGTCGACTACAGAGATCTGGCGCGACAGGTCAGAACGATCTTGGACGGGAACTAATCCCGTTTTCTGATCAATCAGCAAAACAGCCCCACCCTCCCCTTCACCAACATTTCAAGACGAAATGAACACGTTCGCTGGCCGCTCCAATGGACGCTGGAACAGCTGTGACCAACATTATAATTATTGACACTTCAGGTTAAAAGTATGACAATTAAGTAATTATTTGAAATTTATTCTCAATACTAAAGGAAATCCACGGGAAAATCCGTCTCTTTTCTCTTTCATAGTGCCAGCACAATGAACCGAGTCGAAATTGAAAGTGTTGAAATTGAATTACTGCTGCAGGCAATTACCAAGCGCTATGGTTACGATTTTCACAACTACTCAAAGGCCTCTCTCAAACGCCGAATCATCGGCTTCCTCCATAAATCCAATCTCGAGCAGATTTCAGAGCTGATCCCGCGTCTGCTGCACGACAAAGGAATGTTCCGTTCCTTCCTTTTGTCCCTTTCCGTCACCGTCACCGAGATGTTCCGCGATCCGAACGTTTATGTCGTTCTGCGGGAACGGGTGATTCCCTTTTTAAAGACCTTCCCATTCTGCAAAATCTGGTGTGCCGGCTGCGCGACGGGCGAAGAGGTCTATTCAATCGCGATCCTGCTAAGCGAGTCAGGACTGCTGGACAAAGTGCAGATCTACGCAACAGATATCAACGACGAATCTCTGCAAAAAGCTGAACTTGGCATCTATAGCCGTACTCAAATCCAGGAATACACCAGAAACTATCAATTAACCGGACTTGAGGGCTCTTTTTCAGACTATTATCACGCCAGTTTTGACTCGGTGGTGATGGATGCTTCCCTTAAAAAGAATATTGTTTTTGCAAATCACAATCTGGTGAGTGACGAATCCTTCGGCAAAATGCAGTTGATTCTCTGTCGCAACACCTTGATCTATTTCAACAGTGAACTGCAGGGCAGGGTTTTTTCTCTTTTCAGCGAATCCCTTGTGAATAAAGGGTTTCTGTGCCTCGGAACCAAAGAGGATATTCAATTTTCAAGTGTCAGCAACAAATTTCGCAGCATCAGACAAAACGAGAAACTTTTTCAATTACGCTAAACATGTCATCGGAAAGTCGCATGGAAAAATGCCAGGAGAGACAGCATCGAATCCGGGCTGTTGTCATCGGCGCCTCGGCTGGTGGTGCCAAGGCGCTGAGCGAAATTTTTTCCCGTCTATCGAGTGACTTTCCAGCTGCGATCCTGGTTGTCAACCATCTCCATCCGCATTCGAAAACCATGCAAATGGTCGATTACCTCGGTCACCGCTGCAAGTTGCGGATGAAGGCCGCCGATGACAAAGAAACGATCAAGCCGGGCACCATTTATCTGGCACCAGCTAATTATCATCTGCTCGTAGAGGCTGATCTCAGTCTGTCTCTGACCATCGATGAGAAGGTGAATTTCAGCCGACCGTCAATTGATGTTCTGTTTGAAACGGCAGCCGAAGCTTATCAGGATGAGCTGATCGGCATCGTGCTGACCGGTGGATCGAAAGATGGCGCTGCCGGTTTAAAAAAAATCAGCGATTTCGGCGGCCGCGTGATTGTTCAGGATCCCAAGACTGCCGAGGCGGTTATCATGCCGCAGAGTGCACTCCGGGAGTGCGAGGATGCCCAGGTCATGTCTTTGGCCAGGATCGGCGATTTTTTGCGGGATGCTGTACAGGTGGAGCCCTTGGCACCCTGAGCGGAGAGCGGAAGCTTGAACTGACTGTAATTCTTCAGCTAGATGCCGAAAATAAACATAAAGCCATAGACCGTAACTCTTCAGTTTGGAGGTCGCAATGAGACTGCCGTTTAGACAAAAAAATCCAAATTTGGTGTGCCCGATTCGCCGGACGCGGCCAAACTGGAGGAGATCAGTCGCTTTTCTGCTGACGATGCTGGCGACCCTGCTGCTGGGTGCTCCGGTGGTGTGGTCCGACGACCAGCATGCCAACGAAGTACGGATTGGCGTACTGATGTACTGCGAACATCGGCAGCCATCGCTCGACGGGTTCAAAAAAGGGATGATGGCTCACGGTAAGTTCAAGGGTATGGTCTATCATTACGATATCCGAAACACCTCACATGACCGGAGCAAGCTGCTGCCCCTGGCAGAAGAGATCATCTCCACCCGGCCCGATATTGCCATTGCCACCGGTGCCATTGAAGCAGATGCGTTAAAAATCGCATCCCAGGGCAGCGGTGTGCCGGTGGTGTTCCTGGCAGGATCCAACGCAGTAGAACGGGGCTTGGCGGAGAGCGTAATCCGGCCCGGCGGTAATGTGACCGGGATCGAGACCAACGATGCCGCCCTGACCGAAAAGCGCCTCTGGTACATCACCAAGCTGCTGCCCAAGGCGCGTCAGGTCACCTGCCTCAATTACCCGACGATCTCCTCCTCAAAAGATGCTGCTGAAATCGCCAGACGAGTCGCCCCGACGCTGGGCCTGGAACTCAGGGTGATAGATGTGAGCTCACTGGAGGAGGCCAAAAGTGCTGCCGCTTCAATTTCCCAGGACAACACCGATGTAATATTACTACTGCCAGGGATACCGCTGGACCAGATTGAGCGCGAGGTGCTGCGACCGATTTCCCTGGCGCACAAGATTCCGATACTGGGTTACCATTATGGCAGTATCCTCAACGGCGCTTTTGCCGCTTTTGGCGCATCACGCTATGCCGCAGGCGCTCAGGGCGCCCGTCTGACGGTTAAGGTGCTGCATGGCGCGGACCCGGCGAACACACCGCTGGAATCTCCAGAGCAGCTTGACCTGACAATTAATCGCTGGATGGTGAATCAGCTTGATCTCCGCCTGCCAAGCCGGGTTTGGCGTTTGGCAAGCAAGTTGGTCGATATTAAATTCTAGGAGTCTGTGTCAATGACCGTACGCTGGAAAGACCTCAGTTTCAAATTGCCCCTGATCGTTCTGCTCATCGGTCTTGTCCCTCTGGCCGGCTTCGGGCTGTTTTCGATCCGTTATGAAGCGGATGCCTTACTCAAGGTTCGGGGCCAGGGGGTTCGGCGCAGTGCTGTGCTGACGGCCAGCGCCATTGAACGGACCATACAGGGTGTCAAACAAGGTTTCCAACGGTCAGCCGAAAACCTGGACCTGCTCGCTCTTGATAAAACCGATCAGGAATGGGCATTGATGACCTTGCTGATCCAATGGCCGAATTTCAAGTCTCTGGCTCTGCTCGATGCTCAGGGGCAGGAGCAGATCAAAGTGGCCAATAATCAAAACTTTCTTCCCAGCGACCTGCAGAGCCGGGCGCATGATCCGGCTTTTCGTGAAACACTCGAGGGACATCACTATCTTGATGCGGGCCGACGTCTTGAAAACGGCGAATATGTCTCCAGTCTGTCCATTCCCATGCTGAATCCGGCGACACAAGAGGTAGAGGCGGTGCTGATTGCAGATTTTCATCTCAAGGGCATTATGGATGTCGCCACTTCGATCAAGATCGGTCAAACAGGACAGACCTATGTCATTGACAAGCAAGGGCTGTTGATTGCCCATAATGACATGAGTCTGGCTCTGCGCGGCGAACGGCTACAAAGCTTGGCGATGCTCAATCAGCCCGTCCGTTTTATCAGCGTTGAAGGGCACGAAGTTCTTGGTAGCGCCATTGCTATTAACGGCACAGACTGGCTAATGGTGGCAGAGGTGCCCATGACCGAGATCACCGCCGTGGCCAATAAGCTGATGCGGATTTTGTACGGAATATTGATTGCATCAGCCTTGCTCCTGGTCTTTCCCATGGCATTCTATCTGATTTTGCGCATCAGCCGGCCCCTGCAGCGCCTGGAAAAGGGTGCGGTCAAGATCGGTGCAGGGAAGTTTGGAGAGCCACTGCCGGTTAAAAACGATGATGAAATCGGTCGCATGTCCCACGCATTCAATGATATGGCCGGTAAACTCCAGCATTTTTCTGAGGAAACCGAACGCATCAACTGGCTGAAGGCTGGGTTGAGCGGACTGGATGAGCAATTGCGCGGTACGCCAAGCCTTAAGGAGTTGGCCAGCAGGACCAGCAGTTTTCTTGCAGAGTATGTCGGGGCACCCGTCGGGGCTTTTTACGTCCAAAATACAAAGGGAAATTTCGTTCTGACCGGGGGCTATGCCCATGCTGCCGGGCCGGAATCGGTCAAGACTTTTGCACCCGGCCAAGGGCTGGTCGGGCAGGCTGCACTCGAGCAAAAGATGCTCGTCATTGATGCAATCCCCGAAGGCTATCTCAGTGTAAGCTCCAGTCTTGGCTCGCAAAAGCCAGTAACGATTCTGGTGATTCCGTTAATCCACGATGGGATCGTGGTGGCAGTTCTGGAACTCGGCAAGTTCAAACCGTTTTCTGGCCGGGAGAAAATGTTTATCGAACAGGCGGCGGCACCCTTGGCCGTCACGGTCAATTCTGCCAATGCACGCCATGAGCTGAACGTTTCTCTTGAAAAATCTCAAAAGCTCACCGAAAAACTGCAGGTCCAGCAGGAGGAGTTGCGGATTGCGAACGAGGAGCTCGCAGAACAAACCCAGGAACTTCAGGCTTCAGAGGAACAGCTCCGCGTTCAGCAGGAGGAACTGCGGATTTCCAATGAAGAGCTCGAAGAAAAAAGCATCTCTCTTACCGAGCAGAAAAAAGACTTGGTCGACAAAAATATTGAACTTCAGAATACAAAGACCCATCTGGAACAGAAGTCGATCGAAGTGGAACGTGCCAGCCGGTATAAATCAGAGTTCTTGGCCAACATGTCGCACGAACTCCGCACGCCGCTGAACAGCCTCCTGATTCTCTCGCAGGATCTGGCAAACAACGGCAAAGGGAATCTCCTCCCTGAGCAGGTTGAAGCAGCCGAAATCGTTTATAACAGCGGCAACGACCTGCTTAAGCTGATCAATGAAATTCTTGATCTGGCCAAGATTGAGTCTGGCAAGCTGTCGCTGGCAGTCAGTGATGTTCCCATCTCTGACATTATCGGCAGACTGGAGAAAAGCTTTCAACATATAGCCAAAGAACAACGGCTTGGGTTAGAGATTTCGTGTGATGACGCGGTTCCGGAAACCATTCGTACCGACCCGGCCCGGCTCGATCAGATTCTGAAAAATCTTGTCTCCAATGCCTTGAAGTTTACCGAAGAAGGGCAGGTGACGATTTCTGTTACGCCAGTCAAAAACGGGGACGGTGCCATCTCTATTGCCGTGACTGATACCGGTATCGGAATAGCGCAGGAAAGTCTGGAAGGGATATTCAACGCATTCCAGCAAATCGATGGATCAATTTCCAGAAAATTCAGTGGAACCGGACTCGGCCTTTCAATATCCCGCGAGCTGACTAAACTGCTTGGTGGAGAATTGCAGGCCACCAGCCAGCCCGGTATTGGCTCGACCTTTACCCTGATTCTCCCCCCCTACAGGGAAACAGTCGAGACGGCCCCTGCGAGTCCCCCAGAGACAACCAAACAGCAATCGCCTCAGGTTACAGCTCCGGCAAAAAATACAGATGCGTCCTCCATCGCCGATGAGCGTGACGAACTGCAACCAGAGGACAAGCGAATTCTTATTATTGAGGATGACCTGTCGTTTGCCAAAATCCTGGCGGAACGCTGTCAGAAACGCGGATTCAAATTTTTACATGCCGGCGATGGCGAAACGGGTCTGGAGCTGGTGGAAAGATATTCTCCTGACGCCATTATCCTTGATATGCGACTTCCTGGAATTCAGGGGATGGAGGTTCTCGATGCCATTAAGGACAACCCGCAGATTCGACACATCCCGGTGCATATTATGTCAGCCTATGAAAACACCGGGGAGGCCTTTGCCCATGGTGCAATCGGTTTTTTACAGAAACCCATCAACCAGGAGCAACTTGGTCAGGCGTTCACCAAATTGGAGGAAATGATCTCCGGAAAAATCCGTAACCTCTTGATCGTTGAAGACAATATAGATCAGCAAAAAAGTATTCAGACGCTGATCGGCAATGGCGATGTCAACACCCTCATCGCTGGAACCGGCGAGGAGGCACTGACAATCTATAACGAGGAGCAGATCGACTGTATCATTCTCGATCTGAACCTGCCGGAAATGACCGGACTGCAGTTTCTTGAGCGGCTGAGCACACTGACCCAAAATTCGCTTCCCCCGGTTATCATTTATTCGGCGCGGGAGTTAACGCGTGAAGAGGTTGAAGAACTGAACGAATATACCCAGTCGATCGTTATCAAAGGGGCAGAAGCTCCGGCCCGATTGCTGGATGAAGCGTCACTCTTTCTGCACCGCGTTGTGGGTAATTTGCCTCAACAGAAGCAGCAGATGATCAACGAACTTTACGATCAAAGCAATCTGTTTCAGGGTAAAAAAATTCTTCTGGTCGACGATGATATGCGTAACATTTTTGCTATTGCAAAAATTCTGGAAGAGAAAGGCGCCCAGGTTTTAAAAGCGGCAAACGGCCAGAAGGCACTCGATTTGCTGGCAACTACCGAGAAGGTCGGGCTGGTGTTGATGGATATCATGATGCCGGTGATGGACGGGCTTACGGCCATGAAACAGATTCGTGCCCAGAAGCAATTTGAGAGCTTACCAATCATAGCACTGACCGCCAAAGCCATGGAGGAAGATCGCAAGCAATGTATTGCGGCCGGGGCCAATGACTATCTGTCCAAGCCGGTGGATATCAATCGTCTGCTTTCATTGATCAGAGTCTGGATCCTGCGCAAATGATGAGCGATACAATGACCAGGGTGAGCGTGGGAGCAAAAAATTTTGAGCGCAACGCAGATCTAGGGTGAAAAGACAATTTTTCAAGGTAGCCTACTTAACAGGAAAAGAGATTGCTTATGGCATGGCCAAAAATATTGATTGTTGATGACCGAATCGAGAATCTGGTGTCCCTGGAGACGCTGCTCGCTGATCTGCCGACACAGACTGTACGGGCAACCTCCGGCAACGAGGCCCTGGCCCTGACCCTGGAACATGATTTCGCCCTGGTATTGCTGGATGTCCAGATGCCGGGTATGGATGGTTTTGAAGTTGCCCGTCTGCTGCACGAAAGCTCCAACACCAGGCATCTACCGATCATCTTTATTTCGGCGGTTTATTCGGGCGATGTGTTTCAAATCAAGGGGGTTGAATCCGGGGCTGTCGATTTTATCGAAAAGCCGATTATCCCGGAACTGCTGCGCGGCAAAGTTCGCCTGTTTCTTGAACTGCACGAATACCGCCAGCAGATGATAGATCTGTCTACACGCGAAATCGTTTCCCAGATCTCTGACGGGATGCTGATCGTTAACCACAATGCCGAAATTCTGTTGGCAAACCCCGCCGCCGAAAAAATATTAGGGAAAGAAGCTTCGCAACTGCTTGGTTCACATTTCGATACCACCCCGATACCGAAAAAACTTCAGGAAATATCCATTCCAACGGCTTCCGGTGAGAAACTCTCCGTAGAGCTGAATGTTGCATCAATGAAATGGTCCGGAGAGGATGTGTACATCATCTCCATGCGCGACATCACCGAGCGCAAAAAAGCCGAAGAACAGCACCTCAATCTTGAAACCCAGCTCCGGCAGAAGCACAAAATGGAAGCGCTCGGTTACATGGCTGGCGGCATGGCACACAACTTCAACAACAATCTGTCAATTATCCTCGGCAATATCGAACTCAGCCTGATGATACTGCCCCCCGACAGCGAGGTCATCCCCTTACTGAGAAACACCATAACAGCCATTAATCGCTCCAGTGATCTCATTCTGAAAATCGTCAGCTACAGCCGCAAGCAAGTTCAGCAGAAAGCCCCAATGCAGTTGACAACGATTATCGACGAAACCATTGACTTACTCCGGTCGACCTTGCCATCCACCATCACTTTACAAAAAATCACCAGTCCCGAGTGTGATTCAACCTTTATTGATGCCGATGCCTCCCAGATCCAGGAAGCCCTGATCAACCTGTGTAATAACGCGATTCAGGCGATGAATGAAAAAGGGGAATTAAAGATCCTCCTTGAATCGGTTGACCTGCAACAACAGGACATCCCCGCACAGTACGATTGCCCCCCCGGACACTATGCCAAACTCAGCGTACAAGATAGCGGCTCTGGCATCTCTCCGGAAATACTCGACAAGATATTTGATCCCTTCTTCTCCACCAAAGAAGAACACGAAGGCGCCGGCATGGGACTGGCGACCGTTCAGGGGATGGTTGCGCAACATGGGGGAGTCATCACAGTCAACAGTATCCTCGATCAGGGGACCGTGTTTAATCTCTACTTTCCGATCATTGAAGAGCCACACAGAGAAGAGCCAACCCCTGAAAATACAACTCTGCCAAGAGGAACCGAACATATTCTCTTCGTTGACGATGATAAGATGTTGGCCTGCCTGGGTGAAAAACTACTGACCAAAATGGGTTATCAGGTCAGCACAATGACAGAGAGTACCGAAGCCTTAAAAAGGTTTGCGGACAATGCCGAACAGTTCAATCTGGTCATCACCGATCAGACCATGCCGCAACTCAGCGGCAAAGAACTGATTCAAAAGATTAAAAAAATAAGACCTGACATTCCCACCATCCTTTGCACTGGCTACAGCAGCCAGATCAATAAAGAAGATGCCCAAGAACTGGGCATCAATGCCTTCATGATGAAGCCGTTGGATCTGCCCAACTTGGCTCAGACCGTAAGGCGAGTATTGAATGGAGAAAAAAACGAGTAGCCGCAGCAGGTTACCGAGATACGACTTGTGAGGAAGCAGGCTTTTACCTACGAGGGCGGCTACGTTCAACGGTGTATAAAAAATATCATTTTAAAATACAAGAAGTTGTCAGTATCCTTGACACACAAAGCTTCATTCCTTACAACAAGGAAGACAAGATAAAAAAGTATTTAAATTTCAGCTTGTTGAACTGGTCAGACAATCAATCAAGGCTACCTTGACGTGACAGAATACAGGAATAATACTTGACTGACTGGTCAGTCGATCGCAAATCCAGATAAGGCCGCAACAGCTTTGGCGCTTGGAAACAAGGTTGGAAATGATTTTTAACCCACAACGAAAAAAAGCGGGCACTTAGATTAGTTCTAAGTGCCCGCTTTCATTATATGGCGTCCCCAACCGGATTTGAACCGGTGTTGCCGGCGTGAAAGGCCGGTGTCCTGGACCTGACTAGACGATGGGGACGGGTATGTATTTACTGGTGGGTCGTGTGCGACTCGAACGCACGACTCTCTGCTTAAAAGGCAGATACTCTACCGACTGAGTTAACGACCCTCCTAAAGCGATTTTTTATACCGATTTTCTCAGAAGGTGTCAAGCCGAAAGAAACATTAATCGCAATTTATCATTTGCTTTTCTGACCGTCAAGCACGAAAGAGCACGCAAACGGCTTTATTGGCGCACTGCACCGGACAACAAGGCAAGCTTGATGAAAGGCTAAAATCAGTTGTAGGGGCAGGACAGGAATGCTATATATTGAACCCTGAAGATGCCCACTCACGGGTACGCCAGTTTCTCAATGTTTTAAAGGATGAACACAGATGGGTTTTTTAAAAGGTACCGCGGGCTTTGTCCGTTTCTCAACCGAAGGTGAGCTGCCCGAACCGTTTTGGGACTTTGTGGCCGAACGAGTGGCGGCCTTCTCCTTTAAGGACATCGACGACACCTATGACGAGTTTTCCATTGGCTGGGTCTCAATCCACAACATGTTCGACTCCGAGTTCAATTTTGCCGCCTATGCCAATGGCGATTACGTGACCCTCGCCCTGCGCATCGATGAGCGCAAGGTCGCACCGGCCATCCTTAAAAAATTCATAGACAAGGAAGAGGAACGGATCAAAAAAGAAAAGCAGATCCACAAGATCAGCCGATCCATGCGCACCGAGATCAAGGAGAGAATGCGAGTGGAACTCATGCGTCGCGCCATACCAATCCCGTCTGTCTACGAACTGTGCTGGAATGTGGCTGACTCAACCCTGCTTTTTTTCAACACCAGCAGCAAGGCCCACACCCTGCTGGAAGATCTGTTCAAAGAGACCTTCGGCCTGACCCTGACCCAACAGATTCCTTACAACACAGCCGAACATCTCCTGGACGGCGATGACATCACCAGCCTGGCCCGAATCAGCCCCGCTGTCTTCGTCTGATAATCTGCTGCAGTTACAGTCACACCCCTTTTACTATACGGACCCCATACCCATGGATCTTGTTGACCTCATAGTTGAAAAACGTTTTCTCGGCCAGGAATTTCTCACCTGGCTGTGGTGGAAGAGTGAAGAGCGCGGTGGCAGTATTGAGCTGCCCGGCCAGGGCGATATCCTGGTGATCTTTGAAAAGCATATGCTCCTGGAATTTGGCGAGGGCGAGGCCAGCGAAAAGCTGATCTGCAGCGGCCTGCAATCCGAACTCCAGGAGGCACGAACCGGCCTGACCATGGGAAAAAAACTAGAACAGGCCCGAATCCGTCTGGCCCAAAACGAGCACGAATGGAACGTGACCCTGACGGCCACACTCATGGAGTTTCGCAGTGTGCGCCTGCCCAAAACCGAGGGCACCGAACAGGGCAGCAATAATCCTGAGGAGCTCGAGGGCATGGTCCTTGAACGAATCTTCCTCTTTGAAGAACTGGTCCGCCTGATCAATGATCTCTTCCGCATCTTCCTGGCAATCCGGGTTGGCGAACAATGGCGCGGAGAAGTTCTCAAGATCAAAACCTGGATTGACCACACCCGCATCGCCCATACAGAGACCTGAACAAAAAAGGCAAGCAAACGGTATTATTATGGAATTTGAAACAGTTATCGGCCTGGAAATTCACGCCCAGCTCAAAACCAAGACCAAGATTTTCTGCGGCTGCGCCACCACCTTTGGAGAGGCGCCAAACACCCAAACCTGTCCGGTCTGTCTCGGTATGCCCGGGGTTTTGCCTGTTCTGAACAGTCAGGTGGTGGAATTTTCCATCAAGATGGGGCTGGCCACCGACTCCCGGATCAACCGTGTCAACCAGTTCGCCCGCAAAAACTACTTCTACCCCGACCTGCCCAAGGGCTACCAGACCTCACAGTTTGACCTGCCGATTGTCGAACAGGGCCAGATCGAGATCGAGGTGGACGGCAAGACCAAGACTATCGGCATCACCCGTATGCACATGGAAGAAGATGCCGGCAAGCTGATCCACGACGAGCGCGAGCCCCTCTCCTATGTGGACCTCAACCGCACCGGCACGCCACTCCTCGAGATCGTCTCGGAACCGGACCTGCGCTCCCCGGAAGAGGCCTATGCCTATCTGCGCAAGATCCACGCCATCCTCCGCTACCTCGATATCTGCGACGGCAACATGCAGGAGGGCAGCTTCCGCTGTGATGCCAATATCTCCCTGAGACCCATGGGCCAGGAAGAGCTTGGTACCCGGACTGAACTCAAAAACATGAACTCCTTCCGCAATGTCCAGAACGCCCTGGAATACGAAGTACGGCGTCAGCGCGACATCCTTCTCGACGGCGGCACGATCACCCAGGCCACCCTGCTCTGGGATCCGGACCGCAACCGCACCGAGTCCATGCGCAGCAAGGAAGAGGCCCATGATTACCGTTATTTTCCCTGCCCGGACCTGGTCCCCATCGAGATCGACGATGAGTGGATTGAGCGAGTACGCACCACCCTGCCCGAGCTGCCGGATCAACGCAAAGCGCGCTTCACCAGCGACTACGAACTACCCGAGTACGATGCCGGTCTGCTCACCGCCTCGCGCGAACTGGCCGACTATTTCGAAACCACGGTCCAGGCCGGAGCCCAGGCCAAAAAGACTTCCAACTGGATCATGTCCGAGCTGCTGCGCGAACTCAAGGGTGAGGAGATCTCCAGTTGCCCAGTCAAGCCCGAGCAACTGGGCGCGTTGCTGATCATGGTTGACCAGGGAACCATCAATGGCAAAATCGCCAAGACCGTATTTCAGGAGATGATGCAAAGCGGCAAAGATCCGGAAGTGGTGGTGAAAGAAAAAAATCTCGTTCAGGTCTCAGACGAGGGTGAAATCCTGGTTATGGTCAGGGAAATCATTGCCGACAATCCCGGACAGGTCGAAGAGTTCAAGGGCGGCAAGACCAAGCTCATGGGCTTCTTTGTTGGTCAGTTGATGCAGAAGAGTAAGGGCAAGGCCAACCCCAAGATGGCCAACGACCTGTTCAGCAAGGAACTCGAGGCCTGATGGAGCCCTAAGCCATGGACAAGGAGCAGTGGCAGGAAAAAGGGCAGGGACACCGACAACGACTTCGAGACCGTTTTCTTGAGCGTGGCCTGGAGGGGTTCACAGATGCCGAAGTTCTGGAACTGCTGCTCACCTTTGGCACGCCGCGCAGTGACTGCAAAGAACCCGCCCGGGCCGCCCTGCAGGAGTTCGGTTCTCTGGCCGCAGTCCTTGAAGCGCCACTCACTGCCCTGCAGAAGATTAAGGGGATCGGCCCCAAAAACAGTTTTGCCATCCACTTTGCCCAGGCAACCGCCCGCCGCTACCTGGCAGCCAGGCTGCAGGGCAAGCGCTACCTCCACTCATCGGGTGAGGTGCGCGATTTCCTGCTCCATTCCCTGCGCGGCCTGAAAAAAGAGGTCTTTCAGGTCATCTTTCTCGACACGGCCCATGCCATCATCGACACCAGGACCGTGGCCGAGGGAACCATCAACGTCAACACCATCTACCCGCGTGAACTCCTGCAGCAGGCCATGGAACTGAACGCCGCCGCTCTGATCCTCGCCCACAATCACCCATCCGGCAGTCTGCAACCCTCCTCACAGGACCTTCAATTGACCCGAAGCCTGTGTCTGGTGGGCTCATTCATGCACATCCAGATTCTCGACCACCTGATCATCGGCGACGGATGTTACTCCATGGCGGATCACGGCCTCATGGAAGAGTTGCGCCAGGATGCCGTTCGCGCAGCCGAGACCCTGCGCTGACGTAACTGTCCAGCAGTACCACATCTGCTTTGTCATCGGCCTGCTCGTGTACCGATCGGTACACTTCGCAGACCTCTTTCGCGCATCTGCGGCACTGCTGGACAGTTACGGTCTTAAACTTAATACCTGCTTCCGACATATTTTAAGACAAAAACCAATCACACCTCTTGGCGTCCGAGTAAGCCTGAAAAGACTTCGGAGTCTGTTGTTGCTGTGCAAATAAATACCGTGGGCCCCGGTTGCCTTGCTGGACAGTTACCGAATTTGAACCGCTGTGGAACAGTTACACACGACGAAGGGGATCGGAATTGTTACAACACCATCAAGCGTATTGCGTGTTATGAAATCTCGCTGGACAAACTCATGAGCTGTCTATATATCCACATTCCGTTCTGTCTGCAGAAATGCGCCTATTGCTCCTTTGTCTCCTTTGGCGGGCGAGAAGAACTCTTTGGTCGTTACGTGGCGACCCTCTGCCGGGAGGCTGAACAGACTGCAGCCCGAGCGGCCCATACACCGCTGAGCACCCTGTTCTTTGGCGGCGGCACCCCCAGTCTGCTCCCTGCTGCATCAATCAGCAAGATCATCGACTGTTGCCACGACCTGCTTGGCTTTACTTCCGGGATTGAAATTTCACTCGAGGCCAATCCCGGAACCATCGACTATGCAAAACTTGCTGAACTGCGCCGGGCCGGGGTCAACCGCTTGTCCATCGGAGTCCAGAGCTTTGATGACCATGAACTGCACAGATTAGGGCGCGCCCACAACGGCGAGCAGGCCCTGACGACTGTCAGGCATGCCAGAAAGGCAGGGTTTGACAATCTCAGCCTGGATCTGATGTCAGGTCTGCCCGGCCAGTCAGCGGATGCCTGGCGTCGGAATCTGGAACAGGCCCTGGCCCTCAATCCGGAGCACCTCTCCTGCTACCAGCTGACCATTGAAGAGGACACACCTTTTGGCCGCCTCCAGAATCAAGGCCTCCTGGAGCTGCCCCATGAAGATGCAATTGTAGCCATGGATGAGATAACCCACACTCTCTGTCCTGCAGCCGGACTCGAACGCTACGAGATCTCCAACTTTGCCCGCCCCGGTCAGGAATGCCGGCACAACCTCAACTACTGGCACAATCGCCCCTATCTTGCGCTTGGGGCCGGAGCGGTCTCCTACGACACCAAGCGACGGCAGCGACGGCTCAGTGACCCTCAACGCTACTGCGAGCTCATGGAGTCAGGGGATTCTATTGTTATTGACGAGGAAAATCTGGGCACTGAGGCCAGCTTCCGCGAGACTATCATCATGGGCCTGCGCCTGATCCAAGGTGTTTCAATCAACGAACTGCAGCACCGTTTCCACCTCAATCCAGGCAGCTATTACGGCGAGACACTTGATCGCCTGATCAGCCGGAATCTGCTGATCATCGAGCAGGACAGACTCCGCCTCACCCCCCACGGCCTCACCTTTGCCAACAGAGTCATGGCCGAACTGGTCTGAATCCCCACCCGCAAAGACAATTTTTCAAGGTACCCTCGGACCGGGCTGGCCATCAAGGACCATGAAGTTGAGGGTCGTATGGACCGTAAACAGGGGAAAGAGAAAGGCAATAAGAAAGATATTCACCAGTGGAATCATGCCCAGGAGGGCCGCCAGAAGACCAAGACGCAAGGTGGCCAGCCAATGACGTTTGAGCCAGGCCATCTTGCGGCCCAGGGTCCAGCGGCGCCGGGCAGTGGGATAATCAAGAAACATCAGGGCCGAACACCAGCTGTAAATGAGAATGACCAGAATTTGGCCGATAATGGGGATGAAGTTGAGGCCAAAGGCCAGAACTGATAGCAGCAGTCCGACCAGGGCGATCTTCAGCCCCTCGCGCAGATCAACCAATACCCCGATCAGGGTGAAGGGCGCGTCCTCTTCAAAGTCATGTCCGGCCTTTTTCTTTTCCACGGCAACGCTCAGGAAGACATAACTGGGCGTGGTCAGGGTATAGGCAACAAAAAAAGCGAGATAAAAGGCGATCAGTCGGCTCAGGAGGAGAAAGATCCATTTCAGAATCCACCAGCCCTGGAATTTGATCCAGCCCCAGATTCCGACCACCTCCGGTCCCTGCTGAAAAAAATTCCCGGTCAGTTGATCCATGAGGGCCGTGGTCAGCTGATAGCCCCCCCAGGTCAGCCCAAGGGTCACAGCCACCAGCAGCAGACTCCAGCCCATGAGACGACCACTGCTGAACAGAAACCGGGTGGCCTGACCCAAGGTGACCCAGGTCTTGACTGATGATGGCAGGGCAGGGGAACGGGACATCATGAGGACCTCAAAAAAGTAAAAAACAGTCGTGACAGCCGTAGATCGCTGGCAATTTCATCCAACTCTCGGTATTCTCTTTACAGGAATAAGAAATATTTTTCAAGATGGGGCCAGGACCACTCCGGGCTCCCCAACGTCCATCTTTCAACATGGACGCAAGACCAGACAGCCTTCGGTTCTTCCATTCTTCCAGCCCATGAACAAGAGCAAAAAACCAAAAACCAGCTACAGCTGCCGGGAATGTGGCTTCCAGAGTCGAAAATGGCTGGGCCGCTGCACTCAATGCGGTGAGTGGGAAAGCATGGTAGAAGAGATCGAGCTCCCCCCCACTGCCAAACCCGGCATCGCCGTTTCCGGCAGACCGCAGCCTCTGCATCTGGCCCCGGACAACGAAGAAGAGCGGATCATCAGCAACATTGCCGAACTTGACCGGGCCCTGGGCGGTGGTATTGTCCCCGGTTCGGTCATCCTCATCGGCGGCGATCCAGGAATTGGTAAATCGACCCTGCTCCTCCACCTCCTGAACGCCGTAGCACGCGAGGACAAACCTGTCCTGTATGTCACAGGCGAAGAGTCCGCCAGCCAGATCAAGATGCGGGCAAAACGCTTGGGTACTCTGCATCCGGCCACTTATCTGGCCTGCGAAAATCAGGTCGAGTCGATCTCGGCCATGACCCTGGAGATGCGTCCCGGTCTCCTGGCCGTGGACTCGATCCAGACCCTCTCCTGTACTGATATCGGTTCAGCTCCGGGCTCGGTGACCCAGGTCAGAGAATCCGCGGCCCGCCTCCTGCACCTGGCCAAACGGGAAAACATCCCCCTGGTCCTCATCGGCCATGTGACCAAGGATGGGGGGCTGGCCGGGCCCAAGATTCTGGAGCACATGGTCGACACGGTCCTCTCCTTTGAAGGCGAGCGCAGCCATGCCTTCCGCATCCTGCGAGCCACCAAGAACCGTTTCGGCTCCACCAACGAGATAGGTGTCTTTGAGATGAAAGAAGAGGGGTTGGTTGAAGTGAGTAACCCCTCGGAGATTTTTCTGGCCGAACGTCCCCTGAATACCGCAGGCTCTGTGGTCCTGCCAAGCATTGAAGGGACCCGCCCGATTTTAGTCGAGGTTCAGGCCCTGGTCAGCCCCAGCAATCTGGGCACGGCCCGACGTACGGCCATCGGTGCGGACCCTCAGCGCCTGGCCCTGCTCTGCGCAGTCCTTGAAAAAAAGGCAGGGCTGAACCTTTACGGCCACGACATCTTTCTCAATATCGCCGGCGGCATCCGTATTGACGAACCCGCCCTGGATCTGGGGGTCATCTCAGCTTTGGCCTCAAGCTTCCTGGACAGACCCATCCCCTCAACCACCGTGGTTTGCGGCGAGATAGGCCTGGCCGGAGAAGTTCGAGCCACAGGGCAGATTGAATCGCGCATCAGAGAGGCCGAGCGTCTGGGTTTCACCCGCTTCATCCTGCCCCGGGGCAACCGCGAACGATTGACCAGTTCCTTTACCATAAAATTGCTCGGGATTAATACTCTCCAGGAACTCCTTGAACATCTCTTTCAGTAAAATCAAAAGCCAACATATTACAGAAATTCCACATAAATACAGACAGACAAACAGCAATCCACCATGAACATCAAAGTAGATCTCCCCCAATCCGCCACCTCCCGGCAATCCTGGCAGCGTCTGGATCACAACAATACCCCTGTCTATATCCAGCCGGAAGGCCCGGATTGGATCGTCCCCACCAGCCACGGCGACCGTCTCCTGCGCACGCTGCTCAGCCATCCCGATCCAGCCAGAGCTGCTGCTATTCTGGCCCCGGCCAAGGAAGACAAAGACCGCGCACGACTTTTCTACGATCTCAGCCGTCTGGAACACAGCCTGAACAGCCACCCAGCAACACCCTATTCCGGTCGCACGGACGAACTGCAGCTGGGCAGCCTCCGGGAATGCTGGTTTCATGTCACTGACCAGTGCAACCTCAGCTGCCGCCACTGTCTGTTTTCCGCATCCCCGGCCCAAAAAAGAAGCCTCTCTCTGGCGGAGCTGCAATCTGCCACCGATCAGGCTCTGGCACTTGGCTGCCGTATCTTTTATTACACGGGCGGTGAGCCCCTGATCTATCCCGGCCTGTTCGACTACCTGCGCCGCCTTTTGGGCCAATACCCGGACGCGCACGCAGTCATCCTCACCAACGGCCTGCTCATGAATGAACTTCTGCCGCAGTTCCAGGACCTGGAACGCCTCCATCTCCAGGTGAGTCTTGACGGCCTGGAAGAGAGCCACGATCAAATCCGTGGCCGTGGCAGCTTCAAGGCCCTGATGCAGAACCTGACCGCCCTGCGCAAGGCCGGTCGCACAACGACCCTCTCTGTGGCCGTGAGTCGGGAGAACATCGCCGACCTCCCGCAATTAATAGATATTGCAGCAGAAAAAGGCGCCAGCAACATTCACCTGCTCTACCATTTCATCCGCGGCAAGGGCAGCGCCCAACAATTCATCACTCCAGACGAGATTTTTCCGCAACTGTTGGCCGCCTGGGAACGAGCCGACGAGTTGGGCATCGTCATCGACAATATCGAGACCATCCGCAGCCAGGTCATGGCCAGCCCCGGCACTCGACATGACTTATCCAACACGGCCTGGGAATCTCTTGCCGTAGGGCCAGATGCGGTCATCTATCCTTCACCGGCTCTGGTGGGCCTTGAAAAGACGGCCTGTGGCCCGCTCAGCAAAGGCCTAGAACACGTCTGGCGCCAGAGCCCGGTCATGAACGAGCTGCGCGCAAGCTCACTTGTCCACAGCCCTGAAGCCCAGACCAATCCATTAAAATTCCTCATCGGTGGCGGTGATATCGACCACAGCTTCATGAACGGCGGAGCCTGGGCTGGACATGACCCCTATGTGGAGCTCTACAACCTGATCGCCCTGGAACTGATCACCCGGCAGGCGCAGCAATACAGTAACAACAACCTGGGCCTGATCAACCTGCGCATGGGTGATGTCCGTCAGGACTGTCTGGATGAGGACTCAGGAGAGCAGGGTGTGGCACTGACCCACTGTAACTGCGTGATCTCCATCAGCAGCGATGATGGCCATGGCCAGGTGAAAGAGTTTTACGGACAGGCGGCCCTTGCTGCCAACGAGGAGATCGTCAATCCTCTTGCCCCGGCCCAGGCCGAGGCTGATTTTATTCCCGCTGAATCACGTCAGCGATCCTACGGCTGTGGCAGTCCGGTCACCGACGCCAACCCCCAGACGGGCGAGACCGTGATTGATCTTGGTTCCGGATCCGGGGTCGAATGTTTCATGGCCGCGGACAGCGTGGGCGCGCAGGGCCACGTGATCGGCATCGACATGACCGATGAGATGCTGGCCCTGGCCCGTGACGCGCAGAGCGAGGTTGCGGCCCGGCTTGGTTATGACAATGTCGAGTTCCGCAAAGGTCTGCTGGAAGAAATCCCGCTGACCGATAATACAGCCGATGCAATCATCTCCAACTGCGTCATCAATCTCAGCCCGGACAAACGGATGACCTATCAGGAAATCGTCCGGGTTCTGAAACCCGGCGGCCGACTGGTGGTCTCCGACATCGTCACCGACAGCGCTATTCCGCCACGAATCCGCAACAATGTCCGCTATCGCGGCGAATGTCTGGGCGGGGCCATGCAGCAGGAAGAGCTGGTCATGATGATGGAGAGCGCCGGGCTGATCAATATCCGCCAGCTCAAGCGTTTTCCATACCGACGAGTTGAGGGGATGGATTTTTTCTCGCTCACCTACGAGGCCCAGAAACCCCAAAGTTCAACGGATGCAGGGCAAGAGGTGGACGTCATCTACCGCGGTCCGCACGGCGCCATCTACAGCGAAACAGGGACCCTGCTCCTCAAAGGACGTCGGTGCAGAATCAGCGCCGATGAGGCGGCCAGCTTCGATGAATCCGTTTTCATCCTGGGCAAGCAGGGGGAAGTCACCAATCTGGTCATGGAGAACAGCTGCTGTACCCCTTTGAGCCTCATCCATCCCGCGCCCTCTGCCACCGAAGAGAAACAAACTGAGCAGGTGGAACCAGCTCCCCGACTGAAATCCGGCTGTATGCTCTGCGGTGCAGATGTCGGTTATTTCACAGACCCGCAGGAGATGGCCTGCAGTTACTGCGGAACCCTCTCCGCCGCCGATGGCTGCTGCACCAACAACCATTTTGTCTGCGACCGCTGCCATCAGGAAAACGGTCTGGCCATCATCAAATCAGTCTGCCGGACCAGCCGGGAGAACGATATGATCCGCCTGCTCCAATCCATCCGCAGCCAGCCGGCCTTGCCCACCCACGGCCCGGAACACCATGCCATGATCCCCGGAGTTATTCTTGCCAGCTATCGCAACTGCGGTGGCCGGGTCGATGACGAAACCCTGCTTGGTGCCATTGAACGCGGGGCCTCGGTGCCCGGCGGAGTCTGTGGATTCTGGGGGACTTGCGGCGCGGCCATTGGCGCCGGAATTGGTGTTGCGGCAATCCTTGAGGCCACGCCCCTGACCCCGGGACCACGACAGCTGGCCCAAAGACTCAGCGGCCAAATTCTCAAAGAGGTCAGTCAGTACCGGGGCGGTCGATGTTGTCAGCGGGAAAGCTTTATCGCCCTGCGTGAAACGGCCCGCATGTCCGAGGAGATTCTGGGAATCAGCCTGCCCGCACAGGAGCAGATTCACTGTGATCAGTACCTGCACAACCGGGAATGCATCCGCAAACAATGTCCACTCTGGGAACAGCGCAAGACCGATCTCAACAAGGAGGGGAACAGTCCATTCAAAATGATCTAAGGGCTACCTTGAAAAATTAACCCAACCTCAGCTCAGGAGACACCCATGCTCACCAGACTCAGATCAACTCAGCTCATTCTGCCCCTGGCCTTTGCCCTCCTCCTGCCGCTGGGCACCGCCCAGGCCAAAGTCAAGGCCGAAATCCCCCAGAGCCTGCCACAGGGCGAAGCTCTCAAGCTCGAATGCAGACCCCTGCTGGAAAATCAATGCCAGAGCTGCCATTACCTGTCCCGCATCTGCCGCAAGGTAGGCAAGAGAAGTGCGCGCGGCTGGAAGGCCACCATGCGCGTCATGGTCCGCCGTGGCGCCCAGATCAGCAAGGAGGACCAGGGCCAGCTCATTGACTGCCTGGCCAAACCGACGGCTGGGATTGTGGAAGCGTGTAAATAAGGTAATAAAAAGAGAGCCGGGGCACAAAAAGCTATCGACAAGGACAGAAAAAATTGTTCATATGTTCAGATTGATACTGATAGAGAGTGTTACCATCATCAATTAATGTGCATCAGGAGGAAACAATGGAAGATCACGGACACGAAAGACCGGAAGAAGATCACTCTGTTACCGTCAAAGTTGGGATTTTTTTTGTCGCAGTGCTCATCTCACTGTTTATCATCGGCGCGATTAATTAATCCGTCCCGATCGCACGATCCGATCACACGATCACAAGATAGCCATGAGCCGCTCGGAGTCATCGACTCCCGGCGGTTTTGTTTTTTGCTTTTGACAATCAGGGGAAAATGGCCAGGAAAAAAACCTATGCCGTGGCCCGCGGGCGCAAGACCGGACTGTTTACCAACTGGCCCGAAGCCGAGGCCCAGGTCAAAGGATTTGCCGGAGCGCGATTTAAGGGTTTCAGCAGCAGCCGGGAGGCAGAAGAATGGCTGCAGCTGCACAAGAAAAGCGGCGGGGCTGCGGCCAGTTCGAGCCCCCCGACCAGCAGACCGGTCTCAAAAAAACCAGTCACTGCCACAACTCAGCCACGCACAGCCGGACAAGCCCCCCATGATGATTTCCAGGGGATTCTCATCTATACCGACGGTGGCTGTTCAGGGAATCCCGGCCCCGGCGGCTACGGTGCAGTCATCCGCCAACAGGGACAGGAAACAGAACTCAGTGGCGGCTACCGGCTGACCACCAATAACCGCATGGAAATGATGGCCTGTATTGCGGCCCTCCGTTCCGTCAAGGGCAGCAGAGAGCCCATCATGCTCTATTCAGATTCCAGCTATGTGGTCAACGCCATAACCAAAGGCTGGGCCAAATCGTGGCAACGACGAGGCTGGGTCAAATCTGACCGCAAACCCGCCCTCAATCCCGATCTCTGGCAGGAGCTCCTGCAGCTCATCGAAGCCCTTCATATCGACTTTCGCTGGGTCAAAGGACATTCTGGCAACCCGCTCAATGAACGCTGCGACCGACTGGCCGTAACCGCCGGCAAGGGTGACAATCTGCCCCCGGACACAGCCTACGAACTCCACAAAAGCCAGGCTGACGAGTGATTGACGCCTTTTACTTCTCCGGCTCCAGCTCTTTCAGGGCAGTACGAATATGCTCACAAAATATCTCAGCAATCCCTGGAAGCAGACCAAGACCCTCCTCGATCAGTTCAACATCCAGCCCGGCCCGGTGTAGACGACTCAACCAGGAAGTTGCCTCAGCACCAACCAGATCACGGTTGAAGTGCATCCCGGCCGACAGTAAAAGGGGAACGAGGCAGACCCGCTGATACTCGCCAGCAGCAATCCTGGTCACCATCTCCTCTGTTCCTCCGGGAAACTTTTCCACCACTCCAACAAAAACGCGCTGACCAAACCGTCGGCGCAGATACAACTCCAAAGCCGGAAAGGCAGTCCAGGCCGGGTGATAAGTGCCATGACCGACCAGCAGAATTGCCTGCCCTGGCCGGGCTTCGATCAACGGAGCCAGACAATCCGCAACGGCCTGGAAATCAGCAGGGCCATAGAGTAAAGGCGCGCCCACCGCCGTCACCAGATCAGCACGCAAACAGAGATGCCTCAGACGCACATATCCAGCAGCAGGCAGGACATGGAGCGACTGAACCACCGCCCGCTCAATTCCCTGACGGGCCAACTGCTCCAGAACCACAGACGGTTCAGGAAAACACTCCCGCCCTTGGGATCTGGCCAGCGCCCGAACCCGATCCGACGTTCCCACCCAGAAAAGCGGGTGATTGGTCAACTGATCGCTGACCACCCGCTCAAGGTGATCATAGACAGCCTGGGTAGCGCTTGTACTGCCAGAATTTCCTGAGCTTCCTAGACTTCCGTAGGCGGCCAAAACAATCGGAGCCAGCTTCACTGGGATACCTCATTGATTTAAAGAATGAAACAATCATTTACGCACTTACTTTAAATGATCTCAAACCTGGATGCTCTTTTTTTTTAAAAATACCAC
>JACNLK010000047.1 GCA_014381505.1 Candidatus Desulfatifera sulfidica
CCATGCCGCCATTAATCCTGTTTCCGCTCTTCTGCAATGTCGGAATGGTCGTCTCGTGGATAGTATGTTCTCAATTTCCCTTATGAAAAGGCTTATTGACGAGGGGCGTGACATTGCAGAGGCAAGCGGGGTGGATCTGAGTCATGTGGATCACTATGAGATGTTATTTTCAACCTGCCGTGACAGGGCCAATCATCTTTCTCCCATGCTTCAGGACATTCTGAATGGCAGAAAAACAGAAGTTGATGCCCTGAATGGGATTCTTTGCCGTTACGCTAGACAGGGAGGTGTCGGAGCAACTACCCATATAACTGTTTATGAATTGATTAAAAGTCTTGAGAAAGAGGCAGACGTACCATGCTTCCAGGAAGAGAGGTTTTGACTATGGCTGATTGGAAAAAAATACTGATTGCCGTGGATGAAAGCCCCCTGTCAGAAAGGGTGGCTGACTATGTGGGCCGTGTTGTCAGCGGCCATGAAGGCGTAGATATTTGTCTGCTTCAGGTCTATCCTGAGCCTCCGCCATATTTTTATCAGGAAGGTCACAATCTCAAAGAATTTCAGCAGGAAAAAGAAAGTACTGCACAAAAGGTTTTTCAGCGTCTATTGCCGGTGCTGGAAGGATACGGCTTTGCCCCGGAGACCATACAAACCAGCTGTCACATGGCAGATGGCGTCAGTCTGAGTAAAGAAATTCTCGTTATTCGTGAACAGGGGGATTTTGGCACGGTGGTGCTTGGCAGGCGAGGTATATCGAAAGCCGAGGAGTTTCTTTTTGGCTCTATTTCCACAGCAATTCTGCGAGAAAGCCACAATTTCACCGTCTGGGTTGTTTCCTGATTATTACTGTTGCGGATAAGACTATGTCTCAAGCACCTCAAACACTTCATGACATGCCGGATGATATTGTTGCTTTGTTTAAGGCACACCGGGTCAGTAAATCGTTGCGCAGACAACCCAAAGTCTATACTGACACTTCCAATTTCACATCCATTGATTATGGCGATATCATTCATGTGGATGATCGTTATTTTCTGATCACCGCCTATGCTGTCGAGGGCCGCTTCGGTGTGGATGATCAGCCTAAGCAATGGGTTCCCAAGGTTACTGATCTGGTCAGTGGCCAGTCTCTTATTCTGAAACTTGTTTTTCATGAAACATTTTCAGTAAATATTGGTGATTTCGTTATCCCCTGTTACCGAAATCCTGAAAAAGAGGCTCGTATCCTCGAATACACCCAGGGGCATAAAAGGTTCATGCAGGGGTACTGTGTCGAGGATGAGGCCGGGAATCTGGTCAGGATTCTTGATGTGGTGCGTGGTCGGAGGCTGGATAAAGTTGTCTATCGGGAAAAATGTTCCCATGAAGAGTATTTTTATTCCTGTTTACCTGCCATTCTGCGGGAATTCTTGGAATGTGCTCAGGCTATAACATTTTTGCATCAGGGAGGTTTCCGACATGGAGATATCCGGCGGGATCATATCTATGTGGAGTTCGAAACAGGCCTGTTTCGCTGGATAGATTTTGATTATGATTTTTATCTTCCGGAGCGTCCCTTTGCTTTAGATGTACTGGAGTTGGGGAATCTTCTCATGTTTTTGATTGCCAGAGGAGATTACCGGGACAGGGATCTTCTTGACAATCATTCGGTCGACGAAGCAGTGTTTTCTGATATTTGTGCAGATGATTTTTCTCTGCTTGCCAAGAACAAGATTGTCAATCTGAAGAAGATTTTCCCTTACATTCCCACAGAACTCAATGATATCTGCATGCATTTTTCCAGAAAGGCCACGGTTTGGTACGACACTGCCGATGAATTTTGTGTGGATTTGGAGAAGGTCGTCAGCTCTTTTTCATAAACACGAATCAGTAGTGAGTGTGGCCTGGCGACAAGCAAAACAGTGCGGAAGCACTTACGAGTAATCTTTTAACCAGACCGTGTTGGTTTTATTCCGGTTTTGCGTATTTTTCTCTGGCAATTTGCGTGATGGTGCGGAAATCGATCTTGCCGCTACCCATTTTGGGTAGTTCTTCAAGGAGCATGAAGCTTTTTGGCAGGGAGATTTTTGGCAGTTCTTTAGCCATATTCTTAAGGGTTTTTCGTTCATCAATCTCAGCAGTGACTGCGGCTACAATCTTGGCGCCTTTGATGGCGTCCGGAATCTCAACCACACAGCATTGCGCTCCTTCTGGCAGGAGTTGCTCCAGGGTAATTTCCACCTTGACCAGAGAAACCATTTCTCCGCCGATCTTGACGAATCGTTTCAGGCGGCCCACATGCCAGAGAAAGCCGTCTTCGTCCAGGTGACCCATATCCCCAGTATCATACCATCCGCGTCGGATATGCATGGATGTCTCTTCAAAATCGTCGAAATAGCCCTTCATGACCATGTCGCCTTTGACCAGGATCTTGCCTCGTTCACCGATGGCACATTCTTCTCCGGTCTCGTAATTTTCGATACGGACCTGCACGCCGGGGAATGGCTTGCCGACACTGCCAGGTTTGTTGGCTCCTACGGCATTTCCTGAGATTCCCGGAGAGGTCTCGGTGGCGCCGTAGGCCTCGTAAAGGGTGATGTCGTGTTTTTTCAGAAAACGGGCTCGCAGGGCATCCGGGCATTTATCTGCCCCGCACAGGGCCAGACGCAGACTGTCAAAGTCTCCCTGTTCAGATTTGCGCAGATAGCCCCAGAAAAAACTGGGGGTACCCACCATGAGGTTTGGCTTTTCTTCACGGATAATATCGCAGACGGTTTTGAAGTCCAGCGGGTTGGCATAGGAGACAATGGTCATGCCGTGGAAAAGCGGTGCCCAGAGGTTGGCGGTCAGTCCGAAGACATGAAAAAAGGGCAGGGTGCCGAGAAAGACATCTTTCTCATTCAGCTGGTATAGCTCAGTGAGGCTGACGATATTGGACCAGATATTTTTGTGGGTCAGCTGTACTGCTTTGGGGTCTTTTTCACTGCCGCTGGTGAAGAGGATGACCACATTGTCATCTGGTTCTCCACAGGTTATCGTTTTTTTAATAGCAGCCGCAGGGAGTTTTGAGATGAGGGCGGCTTTTACTTTTTGTGCACCGGTGATCCCTTCCATGATATCTTCTATGTAGACCATACCTTTAACATGGGGGCAGTCAATTTTTTCCAGTAATGCCCTGGAGGTAATAATGGTTTTGAAGTCGCATTTCTGTTGGGCATATTTGCAATTGGCTTCAGCTCCGGTGGAGTAGTTGATCATTACCGGTGTGCGGCCGCTCATCAAGATACCGATGTTGGTCAGGGCGCAGCCAGCTGAGGTGGGGATCATTATCCCGATAAATCCCTTGTCGAATTTTTTGAATATTCTTGAGAGGATGAGAGTGGCGATGAGGGCGCGGCTGTAGGTGACTTGACGGTCAGTTGATCGATCGTTGATAGCTAATTTGTCTCCCATTTTTTTGGCAACGTCAATAAATCGATGATGTAACTGCATGCAAGGTCTCCTGGTAGGAAGTTATTTATGTTGCCGTTCCTGAGTGCAGGCCACTTCAGGATGATAGGCATGAAAATTCGGGTTGATATAAAATGGGGCTAAAGGTAACAAATAAATAAGAAATGTACAGCCTGGATTTACATGTCAAGTTTCATCGAGTGGTTAAGGGGTTGCTGTTGTCCAGAGTTGTTTTGGACACCTGAGGGCAAAAGGGGAAGTTGTTAATGGTGATGGGTGCAGTCTGAAGAAGCATGAGGCTGTTATTCTGAGTTTAAATCTGGATATTAGTTGAAAATATTGTGAAACATTTGCAGCAGACAGCGATGTACTTCTGGATTTGCCTTGCCTATGTGTCAGGGACAGTTTCACTGGTTTTTTTTGTAGTCTTTTTGTCTGTGGGCAGTTTTCATCTGATTCAGCTTGATTTGAGCTTCTCGGTGGCACTTGCCTGGAATACTTTGCTCAGTGCTGTTTTTTTCATTCAACACAGTGGTATGGTCCGGAGGTTTTTTCGCCAACGTCTTGCTCAATTGGTTGCCGATTCGTTCCATGGGCTCATTTATACAATTGCGTCTGGCTTTATTTTAACTCTTTGCATGATGTTGTGGCAGCGGACAGGAGAGCCCATCATATTGTTCGAGGGCATTCCGGCTTGGTTTTGTCGTGGCCTTTTTTCATTGGCCCTTTTGGGGTTTGCTTGGGGAGCCTACGCACTCAAAACCCTTGATACGTTTGGAGTCAAACCTGCTCTTTCCGTTTTGCGTGGCAGGAGCCCTGTTCCATCGCCTTTTGTTGTTAAAGGGCCATATCGCTGGGTGCGGCATCCCCTCTATTTCTTTACCCTTGTGCTCTTCTGGTCTTACCCTGCCCCGACGCCGGACCGACTTTTGTTTAATGTTCTCTGGTCGGTTTGGATTTTTGCTGCAACGTTTGCCGAGGAGCGGGATCTGGTCTCACATTTTGGTGATTCTTATGTCCAATATCAACGTGCAGTACCAAGAATTTTCCCGTGGCGTCCGCCTATCTCAGTATCATTCAGCTTGAGTAACAATTCCTGATTGAGCCCGGTAATCAATTGCGGAGCCAATCGTTTATGTTCAGCAGAAGCATGACACCATTTTTCTTATGTCTGGACTATGATTTTTGCCTGAAATGAACGGGATGCAAAAATGTGTGGGTTGGGAATGCCTCATGTCTGCTGTTGTTGAACCTGTTTCTGTGGTACAATAATAATTAATGTTGCGATCGTGGGTGTGATTGGTTGTTTCTGATGTTACATTTGAAATATTTTGGGCTCGTTAAGGTATGTATCGTTTTTCGTGGAACAGCTCAGATTTTCCCGCGAATAAATATCACGGATGACGCCTGAATAGGCTGGTAAGTGGATGAACTTCTTATGGTAATCGAGATGGAACTCAGAACAAGAAGCGCTGGTAGAAACACATTTGTAAAGGCTCTTGCCACCGTTACTGTTGTGGACGCTGCTGGCGTGCCAGTAGCCGGAGCAACGGTGCACGGTTCCTGGAGCGGTGCCACTTTTGATATTGATCAGGGAGTATCCGGCACAGATGGAATTGTAATGCTGGAGTCTGATGAAGTGAAAAATCCCGCTGTTGGAACCAGCTTTAGTTTTACTGTAACTGGTGTTGAAGCCCAGGGTGGAATGTATAGTCCTGAAGAGAATGTGGAAACAAACGATTCCATTGTCTACTGATTTTTGGTAAAAAACAGTTCCTGTGTCAGAGAGATTGGTCAATAACTCTCTGACACAGGCAGACCGTTATTTTGAAGAAGAGCTCCTTTGCCGTGTAATGAAGAGAAAGGGCCGTCTGTTCTACGTAAAGTCGAAGATGTTTACCTTGGGGAAAGTCCCCGGTTGCTCTGGGAAAGGTTCTTGATGATTTCGGCTCTGAATGAAAATCATAATTTTTCAAAGTCCCCAGAAACAAAATAATCCCCCATGCCTGGAAGATAATTGAAGTTGAGAATTTTACGGATGTACCATGTCATCATGACCGGGAGTATTGGTCAGGTAACTGGTCACGCGACGAAATTTTGTTGAAAATCATTTTTTCAAGAGAGCTATTGTCTGAATAATGAAGAAAAATGTCATACCAATACCCATCTGCTCAACCTGCAAGGCGTCGGGCAGTGACAGCTATATAAGTGGCGATAACTTTTGTCGCTGTTCGAATTGCGGTACAGAAATGAGATATCTGCCTGCGGGAGAGTTGTTGATTACCAAAGGGAGCGATGTTAAAAAAAATAATGGCTGGATAACAAAATTTTCAGTTGTAAGTGCGGAGCTTTATACAGGCCGGGCCATGAACGGAATTGGGACTCTGATTATGGTGTTAGCCCTCTCCTTTTATTGGTTCGGCAGGCTTGAGTTAGATGGTGTCGTGTTGAGCGGTGGATCAGGACTTCTTCTGGCTTTTATCGGTCAGAGAAGAACGGGAATACAGAAGAGAAAAGTGCAGATGGCCAGAGATAACTATCCCTACTGGCAGCAATGATTTCTGTATCAGGATGACTCTTGTCCATGTTGCTCATCTTCCCCCCTGTTGCCAAAATATGTGAACCTCCAGCCGGTATTGCGCACCTTGCCGGGGTGGTGCGAGGGCATGGTTTACCTTGCACTTTGTTGGATGCCAATCTTGAGGGCTTGTCGTATCTCCTCGCCTCACCGCCAGAGCCTTCAGATACCTGGGGACGTCGTGCATGCCGAGGCCTGAAAGACAACCTGGCAGCTCTGAAAGACCCGCAACTGTACACGAATCCTGATCGTTATCAACGAGCTGTGGCCGATGTGGGCCGGGTGCTTGATCTTATTGGTCGTTCCCATGGTCTGGGCCTGACCCTTGCCAATTACCAGGATCAAGCCTTGTCTCCGTTGAAAAGCCCGGATTTGTTGCGGGCTGCGGAAACATTTAAAGTAAGCATCTTTTATCCTTATTTTTCCCAGCGGTTGCCCGGGCTGATTGAAGCGCAGCAGCCTGATCTGGTCGGTATTTCCCTGAATTATCTCAGTCAAGCTCTCTCCACCTTTGCCCTGATCGGCTTCCTGAAGGAAAAATATCCCCATCTGCCGGTGGTGCTTGGAGGCGGACTGGTGACCTCCTGGCTGAGTAATCCTGCTTTTGATAATCCCTTTGCGGCTCTTGTTGATCATCTGGTGGCAGGGCCCGGGGGAGAAGCGCTCCTGTCTCTTTTGGGGGTGACCGGCAATCATGAACATCATGCCCCCCGGTATGATGACCTGCCGCTGTCCGACTACCTGTCTCCCGGGCTGATCTTGCCGTATGCGGCCTCTGCTGGATGCTATTGGAACAAGTGTTCTTTTTGTCCCGAAACAGCTGAAGGAAATCTTTATGAGCAGGTCGCTCCTCCTGTGGTCCTTGCCGATCTTGATGTCTTGGTCAAACGCCACCAGCCTCGCCTGATTCATTTTCTTGATAATGCCGTCAGTCCGGCCTTGATGGGCCACCTGGCTGAGCAGCCACCGGGGGTCGACTGGTATGGCTTTGCCAGGGTGAGTCCTTTGCTGGCCGATCGCGATTTTTGCAAGAGGCTGCGGGAGTCGGGTTGTCTGATGCTGAAACTTGGTCTGGAATCGGGTGATCAGGGGGTGCTGGACAATATGGATAAAGGTATTGATCTTGATCTGGTGTCCAGGGCGCTTGCCGCGCTGCGTGATGCCGGGATTGCCACCTGTGTTTACTTGCTCTTTGGTACTCCGTCCGAGTCCAGCGAAGAGGCTCGGAAGACTCTTGAATTTGTCCGTCGCCATCATGATGAAATTACTTTTTTGAATCTTGCTGTCTTTAATATGCCGGTTTGCGGACCAGATGCCACGACCATGGCCTTGCGTGACTTTTATTCCGGCGATCTTACCCTCTATACTGATTTTACCCACCCTCGTGCCTGGAACCGTAGAGAAATCCGCCGCTTCCTTGATCAGGAGTTTAAACGCGACCCGGCTGTGGCCACAATTCTTCGCCGTGATCCGCCCATCTTTACCTCCAATCATGCATCATTTTTCTGTCAGGCTGCTCAGCCATCCCTGAAGTTGTAATCCGCTTGTTAGTATTGATGCACATGCAAGCAAAACGATTCATTGCATCAGCGGCAGCAGTTACAGGAGAGTGCATTATGGAGAGCCTGCTACCTGTGTTCCACAATCTATTGATTGTCAGGATGATAACGGTCTGATACCTTTCTTGAAGATGCCTTGATTCAGTCACTGGATGATGTGGACCCTGTCCCTGCGGTACAATTTCGCGGGCCCTGTTCCTGAACAAAACGCCTTCTTTTCCAAAGAACCCTTAATAAATCAAACATGCATACATTTGAAATCCTCTTTGGAAACTGGGTCGTGCGGAAACGTTGGTGGATTATTGTCGCCTCTCTTGTGCTTGGCTTAGCTGCGGCCAGTGGTGGTCGGCTTTTAAGTTTTGTGAATGATTCGCGAGTGTTTTTCAGCGAGGAAAATCCGCAACTCCAGGCCCTGGAGGCCTTGGAAAACACGTACGTTAAAAATGAGAACGTTTTCTTTATATTGGCGCCAAAGGACGGGGATGTTTTTACACGGAAGACCCTGACCGCGGTGGAAGAATTGACTGAGGCGGCCTGGCAGATACCGTATTCCAGCCGGGTCAATTCATTGTCCAATTTTCAGCACACCAGATCAGAGAATGACGATCTCATTGTCGAGGACCTGGTGCTGGACGCCCAGTCCCTCTCTGATTCCGAACTGGAAGAAATTAAATATATTGCATTGAATGAACCGCTGCTGGTTAATCGACAGGTGTCGGATCGAGGTCATGTAACCGGGATTAATGTTAACATATTGAAGCCGGGGGAATCCCAGGGTGAGGTGCGGGAGGTAGCTGATTTCGTTCGTGTTCTTGCCGATGATTTCCGAGTGAAATACCCTGGTCTTGATATTTATCTTTCCGGCGGGATTATCATCGATCATGCCTTTGGTGAGGCCAGTTTAAGAGATTTAACGACTCTGGTTCCAGCCATGTACCTGGTGCTGATTGTTATCATGGGGTTAACCCTGCGATCAGTTGCCGGAACCTTTGTTACGTTTTTGGTTATTGCCTTTTCAATGTTTACCGGACTTGGATTGGCAGGCTGGCTGGGGATTGCCCTGACCCCGGCCTCGGCAAATGCCCCCACCATTATTCTCACACTGGCTGTGGCCGACAGTATCCATGTCCTGATTACCATATTTTACCAGATGCGCGCGGGGCGCAGTAAGCATGAGGCTATTGCCGAATCTTTGCGGATCAACCTGCAGCCTGTCTTTCTGACCAGCATTACAACAACAATCGGATTTTTGAGCATGAATTTTTCCGATGCTCCTCCCTTTCGTGATCTTGGAAATGTAGTGGCCATGGGGGTGATTGCGGCATTTTTTTACTCGATCTTTTTCCTGCCAGCCTTAATGGCAGTTCTGCCGATCCGGGAAAAAAAACAAGCCGAGCAACGAGAATTCCGAATGATCGGACAATTTGCAGATTATGTGATCAGGAGAAGGGCGGGGTTGTTCTGGGTGATGCTGCTTGTTTTTATTCCTCTGGCCAGTGGTATTTCACAGATTGAGTTGAATGATAATTTTGTGAAGTATTTTGATGAAAGCTATGACTTCAGGCGGGCGACTGATTTTGCCGAGGACAATTTAACCGGGTTTGATGTCATTGAATATTCGCTGGAATCGGGAGAGCCGGGGGGGATAAATAATCCGAATTATCTGCTGAAGGTCGATGAGTTTGCCAATTGGTATAAGGCACAGCCCAATGTCGTGCACGTGATTTCAATTACTGAAGTCATGAAAAGACTGAATAAAAATATGCACGGCGATGACCCCGCTTTTTATCGTATACCTGAGAGTCGGGAGCTGGCGGCGCAAAATATGCTGCTCTATGAGATGTCGTTGCCCTTTGGCCTTGATCTGAACAACCAGATAAACGTTGATAAATCAGCGACACGGATGATAGTGACCCTGAAGAAGGTAACCGCCGCAGATCTACGGGAATTGGATGAGAATGCTCGGGACTGGCTCAGTCTGAACGCCCCGGAGAGCATGTTCAGTTATGGCTCAGGCCTCTCTATCATGTTTGCCCATATTTCAAAGCGCAATATTGAAAGTATGCTGGGTGCGTCGATCTTTGCCTTGATCTTAATCTCGGCCATTTTGATAGTGGCCCTGCGAAGTTTCAAGCTTGGTTTTGTGAGCCTTTTGCCCAACCTGAGTCCAGCCATTCTGGCTTTCGGGATATGGGGACTGGCGGTGGGAGAGGTGGGGCTGGCGGTGTCGGTTATGATTGCCATGACGTTGGGCATAGTGGTGGACGATACGGTCCATTTCATCAGCAAATACCAGCGTGCCCGGCGTGAGGAACAGATGAGTTCGCCCGATGCCGTCCGTTATGCCTTTGAAACGGTGGGCTCGGCCCTGTTTATTACCACCCTGATTCTGGCAGCTGGGTTTACAATCCTTTCTTTTTCAGGATTTAAGGTGAATTCCGATATGGGGCAGATGACAGTTATTACCATTGTCATGGCGCTGTTGATGGATTTTTTCTTTTTGCCAATTGTACTTATGAAAGTGGATAAGAGCGTGGACAAGCGTTCTGTGACGCAGTAGACCTGAAATTGTATAACCTGATTAAATTGTTATTGAATTGGAGGAAATAACCAGATGAAGCGATTCTTGTCTGTCTGTATCATTTGTTTGTTTTTGTCTTTGCCTGCCGGTGTTCTCAGGGCTGATACCCCCGAGGAGCAGGGGCTTTCCATAGCGCTTGAGGCCGAAAGACGTGACGATGGATTTGGGGATTCTACCGCTGATATGAAGATGATCCTCAAAAACCGGCATGGTCAGGAAAGTGTCCGGCTGATCAGAATTAAGACCCTGGAAGTGAAGGATGATGGTGACAAGAGTCTCTCTGTTTTTGACACGCCCAGGGATGTAAAGGGGACTGCCTTTTTAACTTTTTCGCACAAGCAGGGAGATGACGATCAGTGGTTGTATCTGCCGGCCCTCAAAAGAGTAAAACGGATAAACTCTCGTAATAAATCCGGGTCATTCATGGGCAGTGAATTTGCCTATGAGGATATTTCCAGCCAGGAAAGTGAAAAATACACCTATAAATGGATCAAAAATGAGCCATTGAATGGTGTGGATTGCTTTATCATTGAACGTTATCCCGTTGATCTTAAAAACTCAGGTTATACGCGGCTGCTAACATGGATAGATAAGGATGAATATCGGGTGCGGAAGGTTGAGTATTATGATCGAAAAAAATCTCTTTTGAAAACGTTGACCCTGGATGGCTATCAGCAGTATCTCGGCAAATATTGGCGAGCCCATGAGATGCATATGGTCAATCATCAAAACGGGAAGAGCACAGTTCTGTTGTGGACAAATCAGCAGTTTCGTCAGGGATTGAGTGAGCTTGATTTTACTCAAAATAGTTTGAAGCGTGTGAGGTAGTGTTGATGGCGTTGCCCCCGTTCCGGTCTGCTTTCTTATCGAATTGTTTCGCAAGAGTATGTTTTGCAGATCGCCCAGCTGCACCGCTTGTTCTTGCGCCTTCATGGGTGCGCCTGCGGGGTTTACCTGTTATGGGTGTTTTTTTTGTGCTGTTTTTATTGGTTTTTGTCAATATTTCGGTGGCCCATGAGCTGACCGGAGTGGTTGCCGTTGAGCAGAGAGTCTTTACAAAAGAGCCTCTTTTGGACGAACAAAAGGAACACAATTATTCCCTGGCTATGCAACTGGAATATTATTATCAGTTCCAATATCAAAACAGGTTCAGCTTTATCTTTGTTCCATTTTTTCGGTGGGATAGCGCCGATGATGAGCGGAGTCATTTTGATTTTCGTGAAATGAATTTTTTGTATGGTGGTGAGTCATGGGACCTGAGACTTGGAATTGGCAAGGTGTTCTGGGGGGCGACCGAGTTTGTTCATCTGGTGGATATTGTAAACCAGACTGACCTTGTGGAATCCATTGATGGTGAAGAAAAATTGGGCCAGCCCATGGTTCATCTTTTTCTGCCCGGGCAGTGGGGCGGCGTTGATTTATTTGTTCTGCCCAGTTTCCGGGAACGGACTTTCCCCGGAAGCCGGGGTAGACTGCGCTCGCAACTTGTTGTGGATACAGATCATCCAGTTTTTGAAAGTTCAGAGCAGGGAAATCATGTGGATTTTGCCCTGCGCTACAGCCATACAATTGGGGATGTGGATTTCGGGCTTTCGTATTTTGATGGAACTGATCGACAGCCCTTGTTGCTGCCAGGACTCGACGGTCAGGGACTATCCGTCTTGACGCCCTATTATCGCCAAATCCAGCAAACCGGTTTTGATCTGCAATGGATCCTGGGTGAATGGCTGCTGAAGATGGAGTCGATCTACCGTCATTATGACGGCGAGCATGATCATTATTGGGCTGCGGTTGGTGGGTTTGAATATACAGTTGGCTCTCTTCTGGACAGTGGTATGGATCTTGGATTGATCGGTGAGTATGTCCATGATGCTCGTGGAGATGAGGCGCTGACACCCTTTGAGGACGATATCATATTGGGCCTGCGACTGGCTGTGAATGATGCCGCAGGTTCTGAAGTACTGGCCGGGGTAATTGTTGATATGGATAGCCCCACTCGTCTTGTGAGCCTTGAGGCGAGCCGTCGCTTTGGTGATCGGATGAGAGCCACTGTTGAGGCTGGATTTTTCTTGAACCCACCAAAGGGGGACCTGTTCTACAGTCTGCGCGAGGATGATTTCCTGCGGGTTGACGTGGCGTTTTATTTTTAGGATACTTTGACAACTCAGGATTTTTGTTCAAGATCAGGTAAGCGAGTTTGCGAGACCCCGAGGCACGTGGAAAATTTTCCGCAGGCATGAAATTAATATTTCGGGGGTGCAACTTTGAGCGCAACGTGGATTGTGGGTGAAAAATAATTTTTCAGGGAAGCTTTTAGTCAGCTGTCAGCTGGAACAAATTTCGGGAGAGTCATAATGGAAATCACATTAACCACACCTGCGTTACTCTTTCCGGCAATTTCACTTTTGCTGGTGGCCTATACGAATCGTTTCAATACCATTAGCGCCCGCATCCGGGCGTTGTATTCTCAGTATAAGCAGGATCCGGACGATATTCTGGTTGGCCAAATTGAAAGTTTGCGCAAGAGGGTCTATCTGATCAGAAATATGCAGGCATTTGGGGTTGCCAGTCTTTTTTCATGTGTCTTGTGCCTGTTTATTCTCTTTGCCGGTAAACTTCTGGCTGGTAAAATAATATTTTCCTTGAGCTTAATTCTGATGATGATTTCACTGGGTTTGTCGTTTCGGGAAATTTTGATATCAGTACAAGCGTTAAACATTGAGCTCAGCGGCATGCAGAAAGAAGACGGTCGTAGTCGTGGTTGAATAAAATGATCCTCCCCCGAAAAAGTCCTTTCTGAGTTACTGGAGGAGCACATCAAGCTAAAAAAAGAACTTGGGGAGCTCTAACCGGCAGCCGGGTTCCTCATGATATACGCGATGCCGTAGTTGATTACACAAAAGAGTGGAGCACAAAGGCAGAGATTCCCTTGAAGTGTTTTATCTCTTGGTTTGTCCGTCTCAAAGAGCAAGTATTACAATTGGATTGCTCGCTACGGTAAAGTAAATCAATCATGACATTATCCACCCAGTGTCCTTTACCATCTATGGAAATTTGAAGATATCGGGTTTACCGTAACGGGCCAGAGCTTTTTCCAGTGCGGCCAAGGCTTCCGGTATTCGTGAATTTGTCATGAAGCCTGTGAGTCAGGATGAATTGGCAAAAGTCCTGGTCAGGGCCTTGGCTCAATAGCGAATCTTGTTCATCTGCTCAGGAATCTGCTTGAGCTGTGTGGTACAAAAAATACTTTGCGAATTTGTTGAAATAGGGTAGTTTGTGATGTTTTGGATCAGGTGATCGTTGGTCGTCTGGTATGCAGTGTGTTTTTTTGTTTCAAATCCGGTGTGTTGCCTGCCGGTTCATTGTTGGTTATCTGTTGAATAAGGAGTTGCCCCGTTGTGTGGCTCCTTATTTTTTTATTTCATCCTGGCTGATGTCGGGCCAGGGTCGGTTAGAAACCGACACCAAGAGACTGTTGAGGACAGGAATCATGAGTGTAGACTTGAGTAAGATGAGAAATATCGGGATTAGCGCCCATATCGATTCGGGAAAAACCACCCTGACCGAGCGGATCCTCTTTTATACTGACCGGATTCATGCCATCCATGATGTTCGTGGTAAGGACGGAGTCGGCGCCAAGATGGATTCCATGGAGTTGGAACGTGAACGTGGTATTACCATCCAGTCGGCAGCGACCTACTGTAACTGGAAAGGTGTCGATATCAATATCATTGATACTCCCGGCCATGTCGACTTTACCGTTGAGGTTGAGCGCGCCCTGCGTGTTCTCGATGGTGCGGTTCTGGTTCTCTGCTCCGTAGGTGGGGTTCAGTCCCAGTCCATTACCGTTAACCGGCAGATGGATCGTTATACGGTTCCTCGTATCGCTTTTATTAATAAATGCGATCGCACCGGTGCAAATCCTGTCCGAGTCACTGGCCAGCTGCGTGAGAAGTTGGGGCTCAACGCCCACATGATTCAGTTGCCCATTGGTCTTGAGAATGATCTTGTGGGTGTTGTTGATCTGGTGACCATGAAGGCCATCTATTTTGAGGGTGATAATGGTGAGGTGATTCGCGAAGCCGATATTCCAGCCGAACTGAAAGATGACGCTGCAGGCTTGCGCGAGGAGATGCTTGAAGCCGTTTCCATGTTCTCCGATGATCTCATGGAGGCCATGCTCGAGGAGCAGGACATTGATCCCGCGCTCGTTGCTGATGCGATACGCAAGGGCACCCTGGCCTTGGGGTTTGTTCCGGTCATGATTGGTTCGGCTTACAAGAACAAGGCTGTTCAGCCGCTCCTTGATGCCGTTGAAGCGTATTTGCCCTGTCCCACCGATGTTGAAAACCTCGCCCTGGATCTTGAGAACGACGAAGCCGAATTTTCGGTTACCAATGATGATAAAGATCCTCTGATCATGCTCGCCTTCAAACTTGAGGACGGCCGTTATGGCCAGCTCACCTATGTCCGTACCTATCAAGGGAGATTGGCCAAGGGGGATTCTATCATCAATGTGCGTACCGGCAAGAAGGTGAAGGTTGGTCGTCTGGTGCGTATGCACTCCGACGAAATGGAAGAAATTGATGGCTGTGGCGCTGGTGATATCGTTGCCCTGTTCGGCGTTGATTGCGCATCGGGTGATACTTTCACCGATGGCACTTCCACTTGCTCCATGAGTTCCATGCACATCCCCAAACCGGTTATTTCGCTGTCTGTGATTCCGGTGGACAACAAGTCCCAGATTAACATGTCCAAGGCTCTGAATCGGTTCACCAAAGAGGATCCTACCTTCAAGACCTTTGTGGATCATGAGACCAATGAGACTATTATCTCTGGTATGGGCGAGCTTCATCTTGAGGTGTATGTCGAGCGAATGAAGCGTGAGTACAACGCAGAAGTCGAAGTCGGTGCTCCTCAGGTTGCCTATCGAGAGACCATTTCCGCCAGAGCCGAATTTAATTATACCCATAAAAAGCAGACTGGTGGTTCCGGTCAGTTTGGTCGAGTGGCTGGTTTCATCGAGCCCCTGGAAGAGGGTGAGTATGAATTTGTCGATGAGATTGTAGGTGGTAGCATCCCTCGCGAGTTTATCTCATCGTGTGATAAAGGTTTTCAGAAGAGCCTGGCTAAAGGCTCTCTCTGCGGGGCTCCGATCACCGGGGTTCGTTGTACTATCAATGATGGCGCTGCCCATAATGTTGATTCCTCTGATGTTGCCTTCCAGCTTGCAGCTGGCGGTGCTTTCCGCGAGGGTTACATGAAGGCCAATCCAGTTATCATGGAGCCGATCATGAAAGTGGCAGTTGAGGGACCGACTGAGTTCCAGGGTGCAGCCATGGGCAGCATCAATCAACGTCGCGGCATGATCATCGGTACCAATGAAGAGGGGAATTATACCGTGGTTGAGGCCGAGGTTCCGCTTTCTGAGATGTTCGGATACTCTACGACCCTGCGTTCTCTGACCCAAGGTAAGGCTGAATTTACCATGGAGTTTGCCACGTACCGGCCAGTGCCGAAAAGTGTCGGTGAAGAGTTGGTCAAGCAGTATCAGGAAGAAAAGAAAAACAGCTGATCTTGCATCTGCGGTTAAAGACGAATACACTACTTGTACTGCAACGGTAATTGTCTGTCGGGTCGCTGACCAGATAGAAGAAATAGATGCAGACAGATGAATTGAAATAAAAAGGTGACTGTCATGGGAAAAGAAGACCTGGTCGTCAACAATCCATTACGCGTTCTTGGCATGGGTACAAAGGCCGAGGACGAACAACAGCGCATGGGTTTGATCATGGCCCGCGCTGGTCTGGGTAAGACTGCAATTCTGGTTCAGATTGCTCTGGATTCCATCCTGCGAGGCAACAAGGTTCTGCATGTCTCTATCGGTGAGGGGGTCGAGAAGACCCGCGCCTGGTATGATGATATTCTCAACCTTATGGTCGAGGGCAAGGATTTTGATAATCTGCCGGAGATGGTCTCTGAGATCGTATCTAAGCGGATGATCATGACCTTTAAGGAGAGCTCATTCGGCGCGGCTAAGCTTGAAGAGCGGCTCAAGGATATGGTTCAGCAGGATATTTTCTGTCCGGACTGTATGATCATTGATGGCTATGATTTCGGCGAAACAACTCATGAGCAGCTTCAGGAGTTCAAGGCATTCATGATCACACATGGTCTTAAAACCATCTGGTTCTCTGCTGTCAGCCATCGAGGTGATGACCGGGTCAGTGAGGCTGGTGTGCCGGCTCCCTGTCATGAGATTGATGACCTGTTCGAAATGATTATGATGATCGTCCCTGAGCAGGATGCAATCAAGCTTAATCTGCTCAAATGCACCTCTGGTGCCGTTGAGCCTGGTACTTCGTTACTGCTTGACCCTTCGACCATGCTGATCAAGAAGGGCTGATCCTTCAGCGCCCCGTATGGGGAGTGGATGAATAGTCAGGCGGATATCCCCAGTACCGGGATATCCGCCTTTTTTTATGTTTTTTTGTGAGTGGTTCACGGAGTTGTATCATGAAAATCAGACCATGTATTGATCTGCATAACGGTCAGGTAAAGCAGATTGTGGGCTCGACTCTGATTGATGATCGCCCTGAGGCCCTGCGGACTAATTTTGTGGCCGAGCAGTCTCCTGCCTGGTTTGCTGAGCTCTATCGGGGCAATGACCTGCGTGGTGGGCACATCATCAAGCTCGGTCCGGGAAACGAGACGGCAGCGCGTGAGGCTCTGGCCGCCTGGCCTGGTGGTCTGCAGATTGGTGGGGGGGTTACTGCTGATAATGGTGCTGATTGGCTTTCAGCCGGGGCCTCGCACGTGATTGTTACCTCTCATGTCTTTCGTGACGGGCTGATTGATCGTGAGCGACTGGCTCGCCTGGTCCAGGCTGTTGGTTGCAAGCGCCTGGTGCTGGATCTTAGTTGCCGCAGGCGCGGAGATGAGTATCTGATTGTCACGGATCGTTGGCAGAAGTTCACGGAAGTGGTGATTTCTGAGGCAGTGCTGGCCGATTTGGCCACGTCTTGTGATGAGTTCCTGGTTCATGCCGCTGACGTTGAGGGGCAGTGTCGGGGGATTGAGCAGGAACTGGTGGAAAAACTGGCTGCCTGGTCGCCGATTGTGACGACGTATGCGGGCGGAGTCCGTAATCTGGCCGATTTGGAAGTGATTCGTGATTTAGGTCAGGGGCGGATTGATGCGACAGTGGGCAGTGCTCTTGATATTTTTGGTGGAAGTACAATGACATATAGTGAGGCCGTTGCGTTCCATCGGCAACATTCCCATGACTGAAAAGTCTCAAGGTACTGCTGTTGGTCTCAATGCAGGCCGTTTGGGGCAGGAGGCTGATCATTCATCAGCCTTGGTTGAGTTGAAATTACAAGTCCCGGAAGATCTTTTTCGCGCCTATCAGCGCTGTACCTGGATTATTGCCCATGAAACAGGTCGTCCTCCATTGTCTGTAATGGAAGAAATGGTGCGGGACTTCCTGGTCAAGCATGGCTGTTGATTGTTTGTAGGGGAGCTTGCGTTGGACCTGTTGCAGCCCTCATCGTTGATTGTTTCAGAGTCTGTGCTTATCCGAGGGCTTAATCTTAGGTGGTTCTTGTCAAAGATAAAAGACGAATCAGCCCTGTTTCTAAGTGGTTACGCATTAAAGTTTTTTGAATCACCACTAGGTGCTCATGCTGTTTCTTCTTGTTCCTTTTTTAGATCAAGTTCAGCAATTCTTTGCTCCAGCTCTTCACTGAGAGCGACCCTTCCTTCAAGGACGCAGCCGCGTCTGCCGGGGATGCATTCTCCGTGTAATCGTTTGCAGCTGTCGTTGGAGATATCGTAATTTTTACAGTGAAATGTCATGATCGTCTACTTGGTGGATGTGGTTAGGAGTAAGAGGGCATGTCTGGAATTGCATCGCCTGATACGATGAATTCAGTCTTGCAAACCAGGCCTGTTGCCTTGCAGACATGATCTGCATATCCGGCTCCGGCCTCGGCGAAGATGTTGTAGGCCGCAGTGGCACCCGCTGCTTCAAGTTCCAGGCGCTCGTCTTCAAAGCGTGAAGCGGCAGTGACTGGCCCGGTGAAGCCTGCACTTTTGATAGCCTCCAGGGCCAGGAGATTGGCCTGTTGGTGGCTCATGGTCAACATGATGATTTTGATTTGTTCCAGTTTGATCTTGCGCCAAAAATCATAATCAGTGGCATCCCCTGAGATCACGCGGCGGCCTGCAGCTCGGTGTGCTTTGATTTTTGCCTTGTCTTGCTCAACGGCGAGAACTTTGTCTCCCTGGCGTTCGCGGGTTGTGTCGTAGGCCATGGTTCCGAAGGCGTCCATGCCAAAGATCAGGATTTCTGCGCCATCAAGATCGATCTGCGCATCATCTTTGTGTTCTTTTTGTGTCTCAAAACGTCGCAGGATTTTGCCGAAACGGTCGTAGAGGCTGTTGGCCCGGCTATTCAGTGGTGCGGCCAGCAGAAATGAGAAACTTAATGCCAGGGCCATGATCAGAATCCAATCCGCACTGAGCCAGTGATTTTTATAGGCGATGGCTGCCACCAGTAAACCAAATTCCGAGTAGTTGGACAGACTCAGTGTGGCAATGAGGCTTGTTCTGGCGCGAAGATGAAAACGGGTCAGGATCATGAAGTAACAGAACGATTTCATCCCCATGAGTGCCACAAGACCCAGGGCAATGATGACATGGCTCAGCTCAGGAATGCCGGTCAGACCGATCTGAAAGAAAAACCCCACCAGAAACAGGTCTTTGAAGGTATAGAGTGAGGCCGAGAGTTCATAGGTTCTTTTGTGAGAGCCAACCAGAACACCGATGATTAACGCCCCAAGGTCTGGTTTGAGTCCCACGAGGGAGAAACTGGCCGTGCCTATGGTCAGGGCAATGAACAATCCGCCCAGAGGGAGAAGTTCGCCATGCCCACTGTGGTCAACCACATACATTAGTGCTGGTCGTACTGCCAGAAGAAACAGGGGAAGCCCCAGGGCCCAGAGAGACGGGAATTCGCCTTTGGAGATGGTGAGGAAGAGGACGGCCATCAGATCCTGCATGATCAGGATGCCGATGGCTGTACGTCCATGGATGGAGTTCATTTCTCCCTTTTCTTCCAGAAACTTGACTGCAAACACTGTACTGGAAAAGCTCAGGGCAAAACCGATAAGGGCGGCCTGGGCGAGATCGAGGCCCACAAGATGTGTGAGGCCAAATGTGGCGCCCAGAAGCATGCATCCACCAAGGAAAACAATGGTCAACATGGCATGGACGGTGGCGCCTCCCCATATCTCGGGTTTGAGCATGCCTTTTATGTTTAATTTGAGGCCGATGATAAACAGTAGCAGCGTTATACCAAGATCGGCGATTCGGTCAAGAGCCAGTGAGCCCCCGGTCATCCCAAGGGCGTTCATGACAAACCCGGCCAATAAAAAACCAAGCATGGGTGGGAGATTAACTTTTTTGAAGGCAAATCCCAGGAGAAAGGTACTGCCTATCCAGGCACTGTTGATAAAACTGGCAGTATAGAGAAAATCCATGGAGTCCAAAAAGATGAGATATTTGTAAGGGAAGGTGAAAAAGAAGAATTCGCCTGTTTCGTGACAACATACCATGAATGAGACAGGTGAGGCAAGCCAGGACACGAGGGAGTACGGATGACGTAGCGGCTGCACCTTTTTTTTTGTGCCTGTGCATGATTTTCTCGGCCTGGGTGTCAATCATCTGGGGCAGGGAGTGTATTGATATGGTTGGTGTGATGAACCTGAAAAAGAGTTGGGGGGGATAGTTCTGTCAGGTGATGATGAATTTTTTTGTAGAGTTACCCTTCCTGTTGTATGATTTTGAAATTATTTTCATAATTTGAATGAACGTTTTTCAGTGGTAAGGGTGGGTGTCCCTTTGTCCTGAACATATGGGAAAAAATACAATATTGCGTGATGAAGAGTATGAATATCGTTTTAATTGGTATGGCAGGAGCCGGGAAGAGCAGTGTCGGACCAGTTCTGGCCAAGAGTCTTGCCAGGCCCTTTGTGGATGTCGATACGCTTATGGAGCAGGATCAGGGCCTGTCTCTGCAAGAGATTGTGGATAGAAAAGGGCAGACTGCATTTCGGATTTATGAGGAGCAGACCTTGCTCAGTCTTGATTTGACCGGGCATGTGATTGCAACAGGCGGCAGTGCAATCTATAGCGAGCTCGGTATCAGGCATCTGAAGCAGAGCAGTCATCTGGTTCTACTTGATGTGCCCTTGGATCTCCTGGAAGAGCGGGTTGATGATGTGGATCAACGAGGCCTGGTTCGTCAGGATCAGCAGAGCTTTTCTTCCCTGTATTGGGAAAGGCGGCCTCTTTATCATCGTCATGCGGATTTGATTATTGACTGTTCCGGAAAAAGTATTACCGGTATCTGTCAGGTTATTGTTGCACGTTTGGCAATGGGCTCTTCGTGAAGACATGGAAGGGAAGGTCTCACAGCGGTCTTGAAGATTATTAATACTCACTGAAGGAGATGGCGATGGCACAGGCCACAAAAGGAAATACAGTCAAGGTTAAGTATACCGGGCGTCTGGTGGACGGAACGGTTTTTGATTCATCTGAGGGGAAAGATCCCCTTGAGGTGACTCTTGGAAGCGGTCACGTCATTGCTGGTTTTGATGAAGCTCTGGTCGGTATGGCCGTGGGTGAAAAGAAGACGGTAGAGATTCCGGTTGATAAGGCCTATGGTTCACATGATCCGCAGATGGTCATGGAAGTGCCTCTGGATCAGGTTCCACCTGATCTTAAACCCGAGGTGGGCCAGAAGCTACAGGTGGGCGGAACCGGTGGTGAGATCATGATGGTTGAAGTCAGAGATATTACGGACAGTCATATCTATCTTGATGCCAATCCTCCGCTGGCGGGTCAGGACTTGGTCTTTGATCTGGAGTTGGTTGCCATCGATTAATTACACTCCGTGCCCTTTGGGTTCAAATGAAAAATACCCCGGAACTCTTGATTTGATGTTCCGGGGTATTTTTGTTTCAGGATGTTTTTGTGCTATAGTTTAATCATGGAGAAGGGAACTGAATCTGTCTGTAAATGGAGGTGTCTCATGGCCAAGATTTCACGAATTTTACTCCCCGTTGATTTTACTGAATGTTCTGTTGCCACCCTGGATCATGCCCGCTTGCTGGCTGAGACGTTCAAGGCTGATCTTTATCTCTTCTATGCCATGCCTGGCCCGGAGCAGTATAAGGGGTTGGCTTTGGAGACCGATTGGTTTTCCACTTATCATCGGCAACTCAAGCATGAAGCTGAACTGGCCCTGGACAACTTTGTTGCCAGGCATATGCAAGGGTTTGAGCCTGTGGATAAAGCGACCCGGGTAGGAGATGTGGTTGAAGAGGTGATTTCTTATGCGAAAAAGAAAAAGATTGATCTGATCATTACTGCCAGTCATGGTTGCCAGCGGGCAGAGCGTCAGGTGTATGGAAGTATTGCTGAGTCGTTGTGCAGCAAGGCGTGTTGTCCTGTCATGATCATTCATTCGTAACCCGTCTGGTTCTCCTTTTTTCAGTCCATGATCAATAATTTGCCTTGCCATATTGTGCTCCGTACCTATAATTGATAGCGATCGTATGAAACGGTCTGAAGTGGTGCGGCCAGCTCGGCGGACTTTTGATTGAAACAGAATGACAGGAGAAGCATGATTACTTTATTACGACGGATGACCCCATACCTGCTGATTTTTTTGGCCATGGGGCTTGTTGAGGGCGGGCTGAGTGTTACAGATGCCGACGCCAGGTCCCGCTCTGGCGGTCGCAGTTTCACCCGCTCAGCTCCAGTGCAGAAATCTGCTCCAGCAGTGACTCAGGCGGGCCAAACCAAACCGAGATCAGGTTTTGGTTCTGGTTTGGCTGGCGGGCTTCTGGGCGGGGCATTGGGCGGCCTGCTCTTTGGCAGCATGTTTGGTATGGGTGGTGGTGGCATGGGAATTCTGCCCATTCTCCTCCTTGGTGGGATTGGCTTTTTCTTTTATAAGCGATTTGTTAAAAAACCGGTGGCAGGGGGTGCGCCGGGCTATCAGCCGCCACCATCCTCTTTCGGTGGTTTTGGCGCAGCCCAGGCTCCGGTTGCCGAACCCATGACTGGCCTGGCAGCAGGCCTGGCAGAGATTCAGCGAACCGATTCCGGCTTTGATGAGAGTTATTTTGTCGAGATAGCCTCGGATGTCTTTTTCAAGGTTCAGGCCGGTTGGATGCGTCGTGATCTTTCTGCCTACAGTTATTTGCTTGGAGAGGAGTTAGCCGCTCAATACGGACAACAATTTGAGGAAATGCGTGCTCGTGGTGAAATTAACAAGCTTGAGAGTATTTCTGTTCGCAAGGTTGAGGTCTTGGATGCCGGAAAACAGGCTGGTGAAGATTTTGTCACTGTTCTCTTTACCGCCAACCTTCTTGATTATACAGTCAATGACAAAACCGATGAGCTGATCAGTGGGAGTATGACCGATCCGGTTAAATTTGCTGAGGAGTGGACCTGGGCTCGTCCCGAGGGCACAGATGACTGGAAGCTCGAAGGGATCAAGGTCGTGGATAATTAATTTCTGATCTGGATATTGGCTTGCAAAAGGCCCGTTTTACGAGAGAACTCGTGGAACGGGCCTTTTTTGTGTCAGGAAGTTGTGTATGGGGGTGAAAGGTCTGTTTAAAAGCGAAGCGCAGACGTGAAGTTCACTGTCTGACCGTTTTCGGGATGGATGAAGCTGAGGCTGCTGGCATGGAGAAGAAGCTGGCCTGGGGCAGTGCCGTGGCCGTAGAGGCGGTCGCCGACAATAGGTAAGCCGAGGCCCAGTTCGTGGGCGGCATGGAGGCGCAGTTGATGGGTGCGTCCGGTGATGGGTTGAAAACAAATGCGGGTACAGTTCTTTTCGTTGCCCAGTTTCTGCCAGTGAGTGATTCCCGTTTTTCCCTGGATGGGGTCGTAAATCTGATGCGGGCGATTGTCTGGGTCAAGGCGGAATTTGAGACTGATTTTGCCGGCTGTCCCGCGGTTATCCGGGAGCAAACCATCGAGAAGGGCGATGTATTCTTTATTGACTGAACGATGTTCAAACTGGCGGCTCAGTTCGCGGTGCGCAGCTGGGGTTCGGGCCACGACCATGAGACCGCTGGTGTCCATATCCAATCGGTGAACGGCGGGTTGGTCCGGGAGTCCGGTAAAATCCTGTTTGAGTCGGCTGACAACGCAGTCCTGCATCTCAGGTCCACGACCCGGGACGGCGAGCAGACCGCTTGGTTTGTCTATAACAATAAAGGTGTCTTCGGCGTGGATGATGCTCAGTTTAAGAGTGTTCATGGTTGAAGCCCGCAGAGGAGAAAGCCGAGAATCGGACGGCATTTATTGTGGCAGGAGGGATAGAAACAGCCCTGCTTTCGACTGGCCGAGGCGTTTTCCCGGCCCCAGTAGAATTCGGCAATGCCGGTGGGTCGAAGATTCAGGCGGGCAGCTTGATTGAGTAGTTTAGGTGCGCAACAGTCGCCACTGCCGGTGGGAATGCCGGTTGTCTTGTTCCAGGCTGTGCGCAGTGAGACGGATTGGCCGTGAAAATTGTATAATCTGTAGAGATCGTGCAGCTCAAGCATTATGTTTCGGGAGAGTTCTCTTCTTTTCTGAAGGAGCCTGGCGTGTTGGGAGGTGTTGCGTGTTGTGTTCTCTATACGTCGACTCAGTTTTTTGACTTCCGGTTCACCGGTCTGGTTGAGCTGGTCATAGCTTGAGACGTCAAAGAGGGGAGGGGCCCAGCCGGGGACATGCCAGAGACCGTTGTACTGTCCAGAAAAGGCACGCAGGATTGTCTCCTGGTCGTTTCTGTCTTGGCAAATCAGAATGCCAAACATTTTACCTCGTGCCGGTCCAAAGAGGAAATCCGTGCTTAAAAGCGCGCTCGCGGCTTCAGGGAACAGGTTCTGACTGATCCGTTGCCGGGTCTCAAGGTGTGTCATCAGTTTGTTGGCTTCGTCTTCGGCTCGGCGGCTGTGCGGCAGATGATGCACCTGACCACACTGGTTGCAGAATCCGGAGCAGCCGGTTGTTGGAAAGGGCATATTGATCACTGGTCTGATTCGAATACCAGGTGGGAGCCTGCTCCGATGAATTTGTACTGGTCGTTAAAGATCCGCGCCAGTTCGGCAGCGCGTTTCGGGCCTGTGCAATGGCATGCGGCCAGCGTCCGGATTTTAAACTTTTCCAGGGCCTGGATGGTGGCTGCAAATTGCAGGTCATTGCAAAAACCTAAGTGCGTGCCGCCCATGACCGTGTCAATGGGGCGGTCCGGAAAGCGTTTGCGGATCGAGGTGAGAATATTGATCAATCCGGCGTGGGCGCAACCCAGGATAACGATTAACCCTTGTGGCCCGTCTAAAATCAGCGACTGGTCGTCAATCAAATCGTCCTGGCGCCATTCATCAGTGGGTGTCAGTTCCTGCATGAAGGGGTCAGGTGGTTCAAAGGTGGCCATCCTGGGCACTTCACCGGTTAAATAACAGGAGGGCGCAATTTCCCGTAATTCACGGTTCCAGCTAAACTCTGCCCCCAGAGATTCGAGGTATTCCTGGCGATGCCGGATGCCGATAAAACGCTGCTGATGGAGTTCGTCTCGCCAGTAGCGTTTTCGAAAGACGGCCGGATGACAGAAGACCTGGGTTGATCCGGTGATTCCCAGGACGTCAGGGAGGCCTGAGCAATGGTCATAGTGGCCGTGGCTGAGAACAATTCCGTTCAAGTGGTTGAGGTTCAGGCCAAGGATCTGACTGTTACGGGTAATGGCCAACCCCTGGCCGCAGTCAAAAAGGAGCCGGAATGTGCCTGTTTCGATCAGAACTGCCCAGCCGTGTTCAGCGATCAGACCGAAGGGTGATATGACACTGTTGTCGCAGAGGACGGTGATTGTGATTTTTGAGTTCATGGTTCAGGCCGTTGTTCTGGTGCCGGGTATTTGATCCGATTTTTGACCATCTTTTTTTCGGCGGCTTTGATGGGGTCAAGCCCCAGTTGCATGGCAATGGTTGTTAAGTATATCATCACGTCTCCGATCTCCTCTTCAATGTGCGTCAGACGGGCGCCATCAGGCGATTGGCTCTCTTCCGGAGACAGCCATTGAAAGATCTCGACCAACTCGGATACTTCTACGCTCAGGGCCATTGCCAGGTTTTTGGGAGAGTGAAATGGCTGCCAGTCTCGTTCTTTCACAAATTCAGTAATATCATCTTTTAGTTTTTTTAACTCCCGGATATTTGTCATGGTATTTGTTTATGCCTTCTGGTAGTCTTTTTATTTATGTCAGCTATTCCCTGATGTTCCTTGGGGTCAGGGATCATTTCAGTGGCTTGAATTATGGCACCCTTGAAAAAATGTCTTTTCATCCAGGATCTGCGCTACGTGTAAAATTTTATCCTCTGCATATCGACTCGATGTCTGCGGTACAATTTTCGCGTGTCTTGATCCTGAACGAAAATCTCAATTATTCAAAGTACCCTTATGTCTGAATCCTTCTCAATCATGGTGAGATCGAAAAAAAATCACTGCAATGGCTCAGTGGGGTGAACTTACTATTGAGCCATCAATTATATCCGATATCCGGTGGGAGAGTTCTATCTCATGAAACGTCAGTGGCTATTGTATCAATTCTCTTTTTTTCTGCTTCTGTTTTCTCTTCTACTGGCTGGCCCTGTTTTGGCCGAAGACCAGGAGGATGTGCAGCTTGCCAGTCATAACAAGTGGTTGGCTTATATTCTGGCCAAGCAACTTCCGGTTATGCACTACAGTCACAAGGCGGTGGATGATGATCTGGCCACTGCTATCTTTGATTTGTATCTCAGACAGCTCGATTTTCAGAAGCGCTTTCTGTTGCAGAGCGATGTCGAGATTCTCAAGTCCTACACTTCGACCATTGACGACAGGCTCAAGGATGGTAAGGCCGACTTGCCAGGGGTTGGTCATCGCCTTCTGAATCGCCGGATTGCAGAAGTTGCTGCGATGGTGGATGAGATTGCCGCAACTGACTTTGATACTGAACTCCTCGAGTATTACGAAACAGATCCTGACAAGCTGACCTTTACGCGTGATTTGAACGAACTGAGTGAGCGCTGGCGCCTGATCGTCAAGGGCCAGATTTTGTCCCGTTATCTGGATTTACAGGAGGAGCAGGCAGAGGCTGAAGAGAAAAAGAGCACAGTCGAGCTTTGGCAGACTGCCAGGGAGAAAGTGGCCAAGCGGAATCGTGAGATATTCCATCGTTTGGAACAAGAGACCCGCCAGGATCATTATGATCGTTTTTTTAATGCGGTAACCCGAGCCTTTGATCCTCATACGGGGTACATGGCACCGGCCGGCAAGGAAGATTTTGATATTCATATGCGTGGTAGTCTCGAGGGCATCGGTGCATTACTCCGTGAGGAGGATGGCTATATCAAGGTTGTGCGGATTATCCCGGGCTCTGCTTCGGCCCGCCAGGGTCGCCTCGCGGCTGAGGATATTATCATCGAGGTCGCTCAAGGGGCAGATGAGGCCGTGGATGTTACTGATATGCGTCTCAGGGATGCGGTGCGCCTGATCCGTGGACCCAAAGGGACTGAAGTTCGTCTAACTGTGAAGAGGCCTGATGGTACCTCAGATTTGATTTCTATTATTCGTGATGTGGTTCAGATTGAAGAGACCTTTGTTAAATCAACAATTTTTGATGCCCCGGATGGGAGCCGCATAGGTTATTTGCTGATTCCCAGTTTTTATCGTGATTTTTCAAAGTCGAAAAATGGTTTGGGGAATCGTAACTCAACGGATGATACCCGGGCCGCCCTGCTTGAATTAAAGAATGCAGGGCTGGATGGTCTGGTCTTGGATATGCGTAATAATGGTGGCGGCTCACTGGTGGATGCCGTCGATATTGCAGGGCTTTTTATCCGGGAAGGACCGGTCGTGCAAATTAAGACGACCGGGTCTGATCGTAAAGTTCTGCGAGATGATGACCCCCGGCGGCTGTATGACGGACCCATGGTGGTACTGGTGAACCAGTTTTCGGCCTCCGCATCAGAAATTGTTGCGGCGGCACTCCAGGATTATGGGCGCGCTGTGATTATTGGCGGCCAGCACACCCATGGCAAGGGGACGGTGCAGACCGTTGTTGATCTCAATGATCTTCTGCCTTTTCTTAATTTTGGTATTGCCGATCGCGACTTTGGGGCCGTAAAGGTGACTATTCAGAAGTTTTACCGGGTAAATGGAGATTCAACTCAGTACCGGGGGGTGGAGCCTGATATCGTGCTGCCCAGTCTCTTTCAGCACCTGGAATCAGGTGAGCAATACCTCGACTATTCTCTGCCGTGGGACCGGTTGGAGGCTGTGGGTTATGAACCCTTTAATGGCAAGGCGTTTGATGTGAACGCCTTGGCTGCGGCCAGTAACAGTCGAACCGCTGAAGATCCAGGCCTGCAGGTTATAGCTGATGAGGCTGCCAAGGCTCGGGTGCGGAGTGAAGAAACCCGTATTTCCCTGCGGTTGACCGATATGGAAAAGGAGAGGGCAGAGGCACGAAATGCCCGTACAAAATTGGGGGCTCACTACCGACAGTATCGGGTTGAGCAGGCCAGTGATCTGGATTCGGTCAAGCCTGAAGATGACCCGCTGACTCAGGATCAGGATAAATGGCTGGAAGAGGTGCAGGAAGACCCATATGTGGGTGAGGCCATGCGAGTGCTTGCCGATTTGAGAAGCTGGTAGGTAGCCAATATCTCTTCTCACATGGGGATTTCCTAGGAAAAATTTCTTGATTAACCAAAAAAAAAATGATAAACCACGGTACTTATGAATGGGCATTCATTCAACAGGGAGAGAGGGTATAAAGTATGGAATTGGATGAAGCCTTTCGGTGGTACCGGGAAAAAATAATAGACGGATGGGTGGCTTATACCCTGGAGACCTATGAATCTTCGAGCTTTTTTAAGAGCGAGAGGGATAAGTTTGCCAACCCGGTAGGGGGTAATACCCGTGAGGCCTTGAGCCGCCTCTATAATAAGCTGACTCTTGGGGCAGACCCCAGTGAGTTTGTTCCACCGCTGGAACAGATTATGCGCATTCGAGCAGTACAGAAATTCCCTCCTTCCCAGGCTGTGAGCCCAATCCATGCCATTAAGCATATCAGCCGCGATATTATAGAGAAAAACAAGGAGACCAAGCATCTGATTGGTCAACTCTATGATTTTGAGTTCGCGGTTGATCTGGCAGTCCTGGCCGCCTTTGATTTGTATATGCAGTGCCGGGAGCAGTTGTATCAGGTCCGGATTGCCGAGATCAAGTCCGGTAGCTTTATTCTCACAGACAGCAAATGTCCATCGAACATGCTGAAAAAAGACAAGTCAGAGCCCGTCCAGGTTCTGCAAGGCCTATAACCGGCGGTCGTTTCAGGTATCTTCACCTGCCGCGATAGCCCATCCGTTCATCTTGAAGCGAGGTAAGAAATGAAGTACGCTTTCTCATTTCTGGCAGTCATAGCGTTGATTTTGATCGCATGGCTAGGATCCCAGATACCGGGCATGGAATACCTGTTTGGTGTCGCCATTCCCTATCTGGCCATTTTGGTCTTCCTGGGTGGCTTTGTGTATCGAGTCATGCAATGGGCCAAATCACCGGTTCCATTTCCCATTCAGACCACCTGTGGTCAGGGAAAATCGCTTGATTTTATCAAGCGGGACAAGCTTGACTGTCCCAATACGAACTCCGAGGTGATTGCCCGGATGTTTCTGGAGATTTTTGCTTTCCGCTCGCTCTTCCGCAACACCAAGTCCGAGTTGCACGAAGGTCCAAAGATCACCTATGAGTCGTCCAAGTGGCTGTGGCTCTTTGCCCTGATTTTCCACTACTCCTTTTTGGTGATCGTCCTTCGTCACATGCGTCTGTTCACCAACCCGGTCCCGGGCTGGATTCAGGCCATCGAGCTGGGTGATGCCATGCTGCAGATCGGCGCCCCCACCTTGTACCTGACCAACATTGGTCTGGTTCTGGGCGTGGTTTTGCTCTTTGGCCGCCGACTGACCAATCCCCATGTCCGTTTTATCTCGCTGGTCAATGATTACTTCCCGCTGGTTCTGATTCTCGGAATTGCCATCACCGGTATTTTGATGCGTTATTTTCTGCGAACCGACATTGATATCGTCAATATCAAAGCGCTGCTTGTTGGTCTGGCTACTCTCCAGCCCGTGATCAGTGCCGAGATTGGCGCGATATTCTATATTCATATCTTCCTGGTCTCAGTTCTCCTGGCCTACTTTCCTTTCAGTAAGCTTATGCATCTGGGCGGTGTGTTCATGAGCCCCACCCGGAACATGAAGAACAACACCCGCGCGGTGCGCCATATCAATCCCTGGAACGACCCCAACATCAAACCGCATTCCTATGCTGGTTATGAGGACGAGTTCCGTGAGTATATGGTTGATGCGGGCATCCCGGTGGAAAAGGAATTGCCTCCGAAAAAGGACGAAGCCTAGAATTTTGACCCTTCATACGAGCCCATAAGGATATAGAACAATGGCAGTTGTAAAACTAGAACAATTATCGAAAAGTGTAGTGCAGGGTCCGTCCTTGTCCACCGGAGCGATACCGACCAAAGATTGGATGGATACTCCGGCAGTCTTTAAGCCGGGTAATTTCGCCTATCAGGCTAAGGTTGAAAAAGTAGAGTATCTTGACAGTCAGAAAGATCTCAGCTTTCCCAATGCCCGTGAATGGTCCCCTGACGAAGATGACTGGAAGCTCCCTGAGGACTGGAAGGAGATTATCCTTCAGGGTCTCAAGGAACGCCTGGACAAGTTCCGCAGCCTGAAAATCTTCATGGACTGCTGCGTGCGCTGTGGCGCCTGTGCCGACAAATGTCACTTTTTTCTCGGCACCGGTGACCCCAAGAATATGCCGGTCATGCGCGCTGAGCTGCTTCGCTCTGTCTACCGGAATGACTTTACCCTAGCTGGAAAAATCATGGGGAAGATGGCCGGAGCCCGCGAAATGACCGTGGGTGTACTCAAGGAGTGGTTCATGTACTCCTACCAGTGCACCGAGTGTCGCCGCTGTTCAGTCTTCTGTCCCTACGGCATTGATACCGCCGAGGTGACCATGATGCTTCGCGAACTCCTTCATCTGGTGGGCGTGGGTATCAACTGGATTCTGGAGCCAGCCTCCAATTCCAACCGCACCGGTAACCACATGGGCCTCCAGCCCCATACTTTCAAGGACAATGTTGATTTTCTTGCCGAGGACGTTGAGAACCTGACCGGGGTCAAAATCAACCACTCCTTCAACCGCAAGGGTGCTGAAGTCCTGTTCATCACTCCCTCAGCTGATGTTTTTGCCGAGCCTGGGCTGTACACAGCCATGGGCTATCTGGCCCTGTTCGAGGAGATCGGACTCGATTATACCTGGTCAACCTATGCCTCAGAGGGCGGTAACTTCGGCTTGTTCACCAACAACGAGTTGATGAAGAAACTGAATGCCAAGATGTATGCCGAAGCCAAGCGACTTGGTGTCAAGTACATCATTGGTGGCGAGTGCGGTCATATGTGGCGCGTCCTCCATCAGTATATGGATACCATGAACGGACCGGCTGATTTCCTGGAGGTACCCAAGTCTTCTATTACTGGTACCGTTTTTGACAATGCCGCTTCAACCAAGATGATTCATATCAGTGAGTTTACCGCCGATCTGATCCGCCATAACAAGCTCAAGTTTGATCCCAGCCGTAACGATCATGTCAAAGCGACCTACCATGATTCCTGCAACCCTGCCCGGGCCATGGGACTGATGGATGAGCCGCGTTATATTTTGGATCATGTTGTCAACAATTGGGTGGAGATGCCTGAGAACACCATCCGTGAGCAGACCTTCTGCTGCGGATCCGGTACCGGTCTCAATACCGATGAGATTATGGAGCTGCGCATGCGTGCCGGCCTACCCCGGGCCAATGCAGTGAAGCATGTTATCGACAAACACGATGTCAATATGCTCTCCTGTGTCTGTGCCATTGACCGGGCGACTCTGACCTCGTTGATGGATTATTGGAATCCGGGTTGTGGCGTCTGCGGTGTTTCAGAGCTGGTGGGTAATGCCCTGGTTATGAAAGGCGAAAACAGACAAGAACTGACTGAAGGTCTGAGGACTTTGGTTTAAACCGGACCTGAAAGGAGGAATAACTCGAATGTATAATAAAAAAACGATCATCCCAGGACTGATTATCTTCGTCCTCTTTGTGACCTTCCCGGTTTGGTTTAACGGGTTGGATGCCGGCCCTGTGCCCAAGCCGGAGATGCCCCAGGGCGGGCAAAAAGAATGTGTCCTGCCGGCAGATGAGATGCGGGCCAGCCACATGCAGCTTTTGAACGAATGGCGTGATGACGTCCTTCGCGATGGCGGCCGTGATGTTGTTACCGTTGCAGGTAAGGAGTATCGCAAGGGACTGCAGATGGCCTGTATGGAATGCCATACCAGCCAGGAAAAATTCTGTGATACCTGCCATATCTACGCATCTGTCAAACCGTATTGCTGGGACTGTCATATCACCCCAGAGGCAGCTACGAAGAAGAAGGAGACCCGATAATGGACAATCAAAGAAGAAAATTCTTAAAGATAGCCGGTGCCTCGGCTCTGGCCGGAATAGGTGCTCCGACTCTTGTCAAGCTGACTGCGGGTGACGCTTTGGCCGCTGCCAAGGCTCCTGCGGACGGGCACGGAGCCGCTGCCAAGGATCATGGCCCTGAAGTACCGGCTGGCATTCGATTGGCCATGGTTATTGACATGCGTGTCATTGCGGCCAAACCACATTTGCTCGACAAAGCGATTACGGCCTGTAATGAAGTTCATAACATCCCGGACTTTGGTGGTGACCGTAAAAACGAGATCAAGTGGCTGTGGAAGGCATCGTTTGAAGCGGTCTTAACTGACAAATCCTATACCCGTCTGTCGAAAATGGTTCAGAACACTGATTTTCCGGTCCTCTGTAACCATTGTGAAAATCCTCCCTGTGTCCGTGCCTGTCCCACTAAGGCCACCTTCAAGCTGGAGAAAAACGGGATAGTGGCCATGGATTACCATCGTTGCATCGGCTGCCGCTTTTGTATGGCCGCCTGTCCATATGGCGCACGAAGCTTCAATTGGCAGGATCCGCGCCCCTTTGTCAAGAAGTACAATAATGACTTCCCCACCCGGATGCGCGGTGTGGTTGAGAAGTGTAACTTCTGCAGCGAGCGCCTGGCGCTTGGTCAGGAGCCAGCCTGTGTTGAGGCCTGCGAGGGAGCGATCACCTTTGGTGATATCAACGATCCCCATTCAGAGATCAGCAAGGTTCTTGATAAGGAATTCACCATCCAGCGGAAGCCGACCCTGGGTACTAATCCGTCAGTCTTTTATATAGTGTGAGGGAGTCATGATAGAAAAAACACTCAAAGGTAAACCAGCCTACTGGATCTGGCTGGCATTCTTAGGCATGTTCATGGCTGTGGGGGCCGTCTGTTATGCCAGACAGTACCTCTTTGGTCTGGGCATGACCGGTATGAGCCGGGATGTATCATGGGGACTCTATATCTCCCAGTTCACCTTTCTGGTCGGAGTTGCGGCTGGAGGCGTGATGCTGGTGCTGCCCTACTATATCCATAATTTCAAGGTATTCGGGCGCATCACCATCCTGGGTGAGTTCCTGGCCATTGCTGCCATCGTCATGTGTCTGCTCTTTATCATGGCGGATCTTGGTCAGCCTTTGCGGGCCCTGAATGTGGTCCTGCATCCCACCCCCAACTCCATGCTCTTCTATGACATGATTGTCTTGAATGGCTACCTGTTTCTCAATATTCTCTGTGGTTGGGTTATTCTTACCGCCGAGCGTAAACAGGTCAAACCGCCTAAGTGGATCTATTTCTTTGTCTACCTCAGTATCCCCTTTGCCGTCTCTATCCATACGGTAACGGCGATGCTGTACTGCGGTCTGCCCGGTCGTCATTTCTGGCTCTCTGCCATTATTGCCCCGCGCTTTCTGGCCTCGGCCTTTGCCGCCGGTCCCGCTCTGATCGTGTTGATCAGCCTGATCCTTAAACGTGTTGCCAACTTTGACGCAGGTAAAGAGGCGGTCAACAAGCTGGTGACCATCATGATCTATTCCGCCATGCTCAACCTCTTCTTTATTGGACTTGAGTTTTTTGTCGGATATTATTCAGGTGTCCCCGGGCATAAGCATGCCCTGCAGTACCTGTTCTTTGGCCTGGAGCATCATGGTCATGTGTATAACAATCTGGTTCCCTTCATGTGGACTTCGATTATCTTTATGATTGGCTCCATTGCCATGCTTGCTACTCCGGCTATCCGTAAGGGCAACGAGTTTATCCTCGGCCTGGCCTGCCTGATGCTCTTTACCGGTCTGTGGATCGATAAGGGCTTAGGGTTCGTTTTTGCCGGGTTTATCCCCAATCCGCTTCATGAGATCACCGAGTATATCCCCACCGCCAATGAGCTTGGGGTTACCATAGGTATCTGGGCTACCGGTTTCTTTATCCTGACTTTGCTCTATAAAATTGCGGTCAGTGTGGAGCACGAGATCGAGGAATAGGATTGATCTGATTCGTGTTTGTATCCAAGCCCCCGAGAAATCGGGGGCTTTTTTTTTGCCTTGATCTCGGGTATAGTTGTCCGTCCTTGGTGTAACAATTAAACAATTTATTTATAAACCAGAAGGTGTCCCCACAGTGCCCGCCAAGCGTGTTCTGATTCTTTACTATTCCTTTAGCAGCCAGACCAGAAACCTGCTGAACGGCCTGTCGCATGGGTTGGAAGAACAGTGGGTTGATGTCGTATGGGAACAGTTACGCCCGGTCGAGCCTCTTCGTTTTCCCATCGGTACGGTGTGGGGTACCCTGGTGATGATGTGCCTGACTTTTTTCAGGAAGCGTTTTGCCGTTCAGCCACTTTCTGAATCCTGTTTTTCTGATTGGGATCTGATTATTCTGGCTGGCCCTACCTGGTCCTACAATCCCAGTGGTCCGATCATGGCTATGTTTGATCGGGACGGTCAGGATCTTTTTCAACGGCAATTCGTACTTCCCCTGATTTCCTGCCGTGGGTATTGGCGAGTGCATCTTTTTGGCCTGCGACGGCTCCTGCGTCGTTGTGGGGCTCGGGTTGCAACGCCGTTGATTTTTTCCCATCCAACACCTGAACCATGGAGAACCATTGGTGTTTTTCTTCGTTTGGCCGGCAAGGTTCCCCAGGCTGGAAGCGGTCGTTTTCGCCGTTTGTATCCACGATATGGGCATAGCCGTGAACAGGTGTTTCATGCCAGGGAGATTGGCGGCAAATTAGCTGCATATCTTCATGGTGAAACCGAGTCTCAGGAATTTGATATTCCCATTCCTGTCCCTTGTGACTGTTCTGATCCCCTGCGTTGAGTTGCATGGGATTGCTTGTGTGAGAATGACTGAAAAAGTGCGGATCTGCTAGAATAGCGCCCCACTCAGATAGAGATAGAAAACGTATTGAATCTGATCACTGAAAAAGAGATACCCCATGGCGGCCAGAGCAAGAAAAGGGCCAAATGGAATCCGGGTCTGCATGTTTGATCCGCCTATGAGCATGGCCGTCAGCCCGACAATTGAGCCGCTGAGTGAACTGGCCAGAACGATGAAGGGCAGGGCCTGCCAGCCGAGGAAGGCTCCCAGCATGGCCAGAAGTTTGATGTCTCCACCACCCATACCTTCCTGGCGTCGGAGCAGAAAATAGCCCCAGGCGATCAGATAAAGGAGACCACCCCCCACGAGCAGGCCTATCAGTGAATCCTGCCAGGCTATCGTTGGGCTGACCAGTGCAAAAAGAAAGCCTGTAATGATACCTGGCAGGCTGATGGAATCCGGGATAATCTGGTGATAAAAGTCGATCCAGATAATGACCAGCAAGGCGGCACAGAAGAGAAAGTATGCCGCAAAATCCATTCCCGGCCCAAAGCGTGACATGAGCCCTAGGCTCAGCAGCCCCATACTTAGTTCCACCAGCGGGTATTGGATCGAGATTTTCTTTTTGCAAGTGCGGCAACGTCCCAGGAGAAAAAGATAACTGAGTATGGGAATGTTGTCGTACCAGTGTAGGAGATTCTTGCATTGTGGGCAATGTGAGGCGGGCAGTACAATTGAACGACCTTCTTCGGGCAGTCGGAGGATAACGACGTTGAGAAAACTGCCGACGATGGCACCAAAACAGAAAGAAATGAGTAAAATAATGTCCATTGGAGGGGCCACTGGCCAGCTTGTTATTGGTTGTGCGTGCTGTGTTGATGAGTATCGTTTTGTACGTTGACCTTGCAAAAATGCCTTTTGGCTGATAGCAGCACCTTGCTCCAGTCCAACTCCCTTGCAGTATCAAGATAACTTGTAACTATACTTATTACGAATTATGAGTCGAATCCAGGAAAAAGTACAACTGATCCGTTCTGAGCGTCTGACGGATGATAACTGCCGCCTGACCTTGGCTTCGCAGAGCATTGCTGAGGCCGCTGTCCCGGGCCAGTTTGTCATGATCCAAACAGCTTCGGGGCATGATCCCCTTCTGCGACGGCCCTTCTCTATTCACCAGACCCGGAATGACGCGACTTTTCAGATTGTCTTCAAGATTATTGGGCGCGGAACCTCCCTCCTGGCTCATTGTCGTGAGGGTGAAGAATTGTCCGTCCTCGGTCCACTGGGGCAGGGCTACCGTCTTCAACCGGATGTCCCAGCGATTCTTGTGGGTGGTGGGATGGGGATTGCTCCTCTTCTTTTTCTTGCCAGGCGCCTTATGGAGCAGCAAGTATTGCAAGCGCCACCTCAAGTTCTTCTCGGGGCCAGAAATGCCGACGAATTACTTTCTTTTCTCAACGAGTTTCAGGCGCTGGGTGTCCGCGTTCTCACGGCAACGGACGATGGCTCCCATGGGCATTCTGGCCTGGTTACAGATGAGCTCAAAAAACTTAATCCTCTGTCTGAGAGTGTCATCTATTGTTGTGGACCTAAACCAATGATGGCGGCGGTAGCCACTATTTGTCGTGAGCGTGCCCTTGCCTGTCAGGTTTCAGTGGAAACAGCCATGGCCTGTGGTATGGGTGCCTGTCTTGGCTGCACAGTGCCTCTGCAGGATGGTTCGTATGGTCATGCCTGCTCAGATGGCCCGGTCTTTGACGCCGAGAGAATATTATGGACTGTCTAATAGAAAAGAAAAAGAATCCGGCACTTGCGGTACAGATCGGTTCTCTTACCCTGAGCAATCCGGTACTGACTGCTTCCGGTACTTTTGGCTATGCAAAAGAGTTTGAGAGTTTTGTTCATCTGCATCGTTTGGGTGGTGTGGTGGTCAAGGGCATTTCCTTGGAGCCCAGGGCTGGTAACCCGCCACCACGTATTGTTGAGACCTCCTGCGGCATGCTCAATGCCATTGGTCTTGAAAATGTCGGAGTTGAACGTTTTATTGCCGAAAAAATCCCGTATCTGAGCAACCTGAATGTTCCGGTGTTTGTTAATATCCTCGGTGATTCCGTTGACGATTATCGGCGCCTGGCGTCTCGCTTGGCAGGAGTGGATGGAATTGCAGCACTTGAAGTCAATATCTCCTGTCCCAATGTTAAGAAGGGTGGCTCCGCTTTTGGGTCTGACCCGGACGTGGCAGCTGCAGTCACTCGCGCGGTCAAGCAGGAGAGCGATGTCCCCGTGGTTGTGAAACTTTCGCCTAATGTCACTGACGTTACCGTTATTGCTCAGGCCGTGGAGTCGGCTGGTGCTGATGGCATCAGCTTGATTAATACCCTGATCGGTATGGCCATTGATTTGCGAACCAGGCGGCCGAAACTTGCCAATGTCATTGGTGGTTTGTCCGGTCCAGCCATAAAACCTGTGGCCCTGCGTATGGTGCATCAGGTGGCAAAGGCGGTTTGTGTGCCGGTGATTGGTATTGGTGGAATCGATTCTGCTGAGGACGCACTGGAGTTTATACTTGCCGGTGCCACTGCCGTTCAGGTGGGAACTGCTAATTTTATCAATCCGAGGGCCAGCGAAGAAATCGTTGAGGGTATAGCCGCCTATGTGGATGAACAACAGCTGGGGTCCATCTGTGAACTGATCGGCGCACTCAAGATCCCCGGAGAGGGCGGCTGATGCCTGGTTTCAGAAATATGTGGCTGCGGCCAGGGCTTTGGCCAAGGATCCAGTATTATGGCCGTCTGCTTCTGAGCTCCGGCACACCCTGGCGGGTTAAACTCATCCTGCTGGCAGCCCTCATTTATCTGATGTCACCCTATGATTTGCTGCCCGACTGGATTCTTGGTCTGGGCCTGGTTGATGATATTACCCTGGTGACGCTTCTGGTGGGTTTGGCCATTCGCCTTGCAGAACGAGCCAATCGGCGTCGAAGTTCCCATCCCAATGATTTTGAGAGGAGTGTTTGAGTCATGCAGCGTGTTTGTGTTTCAATCGGTAACACCAGTCTTGATGATGCCCTGGCAGCGGTTGATCAGGTTGCGCCCCTGGCTGATGTGGTTGAGATTCGTCTTGATCTTTTGTCTGTCCCAGCTATTTCTCCTTTTATCGCTGCAATAAACCGCCCCCTGCTCTTTACAAACCGCCCGGAATGGGAGGGTGGACAGTTTGCAGGTTCTGAAGAGGATAGATTGGCCCCCCTTTGTGAGGCTTTGCGTCAGGGTGCTCATTATGTTGATCTGGAGCTTCTCTCACCGTCCCCGTCAAAACAGACGTTGCTTCGTGAGGTCGAGGAAAGTGAACAGGGTCGTTTGATTCTCTCCTGGCATCAATTCCAGGGAACTCCTAGTTTTCCGGAACTGGTTGGGCGTATGGCTTTGATGCAGGATGCTGGTGCGGATATTGGTAAAATCGTGACCACGGCCCATGAACCCGCAGATGTCCGGTCTGTCTTGCGCCTGCTTGAAGAGGCCGCGAAACTCGAATTTCCCCTGATTGCTTTTTGTATGGGCCGAGCCGGGGTGATCAGTCGGGTGGCCAGTGTGGAATTGGGTGGCTATATGACGTATTGCGCGGTCAGTGAGGACGAGGTGACGGCTCCGGGCCAGTTGAGTGTGGCAGCCCTGCGGCACATTGAGAGTATTATGGGCGGTGAGCAGGCATGACCATTACGGGGGGGACCAGTCTTTACGGAATTGTTGGTAATCCGGTTCGTCACAGCCTCAGTCCGGTCATGCATAATGCTGCTTTTCAGGCTTTAGGGCTCAATTGTGTCTATGTACCTTTGCCAACGGAGGATGTGGCTGCGGCCATGACTGGTCTCCGTGCGTTAGGGATTCAAGGGGTAAGCGTCACAATCCCCCATAAAGAGGCAGTCATCTCTTTGCTGGATGAAGTCGACCCTCTGGCCATGAGCATCGGCGCGGTGAATACCATCAAAGCTGTTGAGCAGAAAGGGCGGGTGGCATTGCTCGGCAGTAACACTGATTGGCAGGGCGCCAATCAGGCCTTGCTGGCAGTAACCGATTTGGCTGGAAAGAAAGTCATTATTCTTGGGGCCGGTGGTTCGGCAAGAGCGATAGGTTTTGGACTTCAACAGGAGGGGGCGCAAGTGATCCTCTGCAGCCGAACCAAATCCCGTGGTCAATCCCTGGCTGCAGATCTTGGTTGTACCTGGATCTCTTTGGAGCAGAGTCAGGAACTGGCAGGTGATGTCCTGGTCAACGCCACGTCGGTGGGAATGAATGATCCGCAGCTGAGTCCGGTGGATGCTTCTATTCTAGATCGCTTTTCAGTGGTTATGGACATTGTTTATGCCCCGCTTATTACCCGTCTTCTGCAAGAGGCCGAAAGCGCAGGATGTCTGGTCGTTAATGGTCTGGAAATGCTTCTGTATCAAGGTGTGGCCCAGTTTGAACTGTGGACCGGTCAGTCAGCACCGGTGCCGGTGATGCGTCGAGCGCTTTACCAGGCTACCGGCAACATGTATAAATGATTGATTTGTCATTACTTTGATCCACGGCGTTGCGGTCTCCTGCCGGATCTGTTCTTCCCTGTGGAGCAAAATTTTGACTAGTTTATATGGATAAGTTTGAAGAGGTTATCAAAAAACAGCTTATTTCTGAAGAGTGAAATAAAGCATTACTGAGCCCGATGGGGATCGACCTGTCAGGCCATTATACTGAGACGATGATAGAGATACAGCCCCTAAATACCGTAGATGTGACCATTGCTGTCCCCGGCTCCAAAAGTCTTACCCAGCGGGCTTTAATAGCAGCGGCCCTGGCCGATGGAACGTCCCGCCTGCTTGGGCCTCTGGCCAGTGAAGATACCGAATATACGTCCAGGGCGCTGGAACAGATGGGTGTTGTTGTAGAACGGGAGAACGATGAGGTCTGGTTGGTGCACGGTATCGGCGGGAAACTTCAGATTCCCGCACAAGAGATTTTTCTCGGGAATAATGGTACAGCCACTCGTTTTTTGACGTCGGTGGCAGCCCTGGTTCCCGGAGCGGTCGTTATTGACGGTGAGGAACGGATGCGCGAACGTCCAATCGGTCCGTTGATGCAGGCATTAAAGGGCTGGGGCGTGGATATTCTTTCTATCATGGGGACAGATTGTCCGCCCCTGCGCATTGGCGGTGGTGGGCTGAGTGGTGGTGAAACCCTCCTCCCTGAGGGCAGAAGCAGCCAGTACCTCTCCTCTCTGCTTCTTGTTGCTCCCTATGCCGTAAGTCCTGCCCGGTTAAAGGTCGAAGGTGAGGTCCTGTCCAAGCCCTATGTGAGTATGACTCTGTCTGTGATGGCGGATTTTGGCATTGAGGTCCATTGTGACAGTCAGCTGAATGATTTTAGGATTCCACAGGGCAGTTACAGGGCCATGGAGTATGATATCGAAGGCGATGCGTCCAATGCCTCTTATTTCTGGGCTGCTGCCGCAATTACAGGTGGACGGGTCACCGTGAGTAATGTACCGGTACCTTCATTGCAGGGAGATGCCGGTCTTGTGCCGCTCCTGGCCCGGATGGGCTGTGAAGTCAGTCGTGAGGAGGGCGGGATTACACTGCAGGGCCCGAAGCGACTTGAGGGGATTCGTGTGGATATGGGTGATATGCCCGATGTCGTTCCGACCTTGGCTGTTGTGGCTGCCTTTGCCCATGGCGAGACGCGTATTGACAATATAGCCCATCTGCGAATTAAAGAATGCGATCGCTTACATGCCACCTTGACGGAACTGAGCAGGATGGGGGCCCGGGTTGAAGAGGGCCCTGATTTCATGATTATTCATGGTGACGGTGGTGATGGCTTGCGTGGTGCTGAAATTGAGACCTACCAGGATCATCGTATGGCCATGAGTTTTGCCGTCGCCGGTCTTCGTGTCCCCGGGGTCCGGATCATGGATGAGAGCTGTGTTGCTAAATCTTTCCCCGATTTCTGGGAGCGTTTTGCGTTGTTGGGTTGATCTCCTGTTGTTGATCCGTTTGAAAAAGTTGTTTTCCGATCCCTGGAGCAACAAAAAAAGCCCAGCATATCATGAAGATATGCTGGGCTTTTTTTGTTGAATGTTCAGCGCTCTGTGTGAGCAGGACCGGAAATATGTGATTTTTTTTGAGAATAGTTATTGTGTTTGTTTGGCCCAATCATTATTATTTTCTATCAGTTGTCTGCTCATTTGTTTGAAGTTGAGATTGAAACGTTTGGTCAGCCGGTTGATTCGGTTCGGTTCTTTGACTGCCTTTTGGGGTGGTTTGTCTGCAAAGGCCAGTAGGCAGATGTTTGGATCTTCAAAGACCGGTAGGCGCAGGACACGACTGTTGAATGTAAGATCAATGGTTGAGCAGACTGCGTCGAAAGCGTCTTTGTTGCCACTCCATAGATTGTAAATTGCCAGCCCATTACTGCCCAGGCACGTCAGAAGCAGGTTGTGGAAATCTTCGTTAAACAGGGCAGGGGCCATGCAGTTGGGACCGAAGAGATCGACGAAAATCAGGTCGTATTGTGGTTCTGCTGCTGATTGTCTCTCTGTAAGGAAATCCTCAGCTCGTGTATTGATCAGCCGCAGTTGTTCGTTATTTGACACGTTGAAAAAATCCTGGGCCACCCGAATGACTCCTTCTGACTGTTCAATGACATCCAGTTGCACCTCCTTCAGGTGATGGAGAAGGAAGTGAACCATGCTCCCGCCACCCAGGCCCATGAGAAGAATTCGCTTCGGTTGCTGCTGGAAAAGGAGTCCACACATCATGGTTCGGGTGTAGGCGATCTGGAGGTGGTGAGGATTCTTCAAGTCAATACGACTCTGCTCGCAGCTGTTGGGGCCGAATTGGAGACAGCGATACTGACCACGATCGCTGACGATGAGAGGATGACGGGGATCAAGGCTGTTATGGACGAGATGTTTCATGAAGGAATGATTGAGAATGAAGTGACTGAAATGTTCTCATGGCTACCGTGAAAAATTGTCTTTTCACCGAGGATCTGTGTTGTGCTCAAAATTTATTCGCGCGCTATGATTTTGAACGAAAAGCTTGGTTTTTCAAAGTGCCCTCTTATTAAAAGGCGTTCAGATGTCCAGTGATAAAAAAGTTAAAAAGAAGAAGTGTTGTCATAAATTTGACAAAAAAGGTAAATATTGCAAGAGTTGCCCCGATAAAAATTCAGAGGGCATCTGTTGTTTGATTCCCGTTCAAGAGAAAAAGAAGAATCAAGAAACGAGTTGAACCAGGTCGAGGCAATAACACTCCAAGGTACTTTGAAAAATTAGGGTAGTTGAAGTGAGTCCGAGTCATTACGACGCTATGGATTTTTCACTTCTCTCACTGCAATGGACTCTGCCTGGCCAAGTATTCCGTGATTACCGGCGATGTGTCCGATTTCACGCCAGTCACGCCCAAGGAGATCACAGCCATAGGCATCTATGGCGACCGGATCGAAGGAGGCTGCCAGCCGGTTCACCGGTGGGTCACAATGCGGGCCCCAGAGGTGGGCCTCTGCCATGCCTATACTGGCGTCAAGCAGGGTGAAGTCCGGGGTTCTGTAGCGGTTGAGATCAAGGATTGCAGCCTGAATATTGTGATGAAACCCTGATTTTCCCCAACTGCCACCCTGCTGATAATGGCTGGGCGGTGCACAACCCATCATATTTTTCATGGTCAGTGTTATGCCGGCCAGGCTGTGGGCCTTGAGAACAGGGACCGAGAGGAGAAAGACCTCATCAAGCAGGCTGGGCAGGTGCATTTCAGGCCAGCGCGTGCAGTCATCTCTCTGGTGATGGCTGAGAGGCTCACAGTTCAGGTCGATCAGTTCAAGACCGGCCCTGCTGGCCAGGTCGCTGTATCCCAGGGCGTCAAAGACATGAAAGGTGTCGTAGTCAAGACTGCCGGTTCCTTCGCCGATCAGGATTGTGCTGTCTGGCAGATTCAGGCGCAGATAGCGGACCAGCTCTGTAATGAGACTGACCGGAGTGGTAATCGGTGGAGCCAGATTTTCAACCAGATTGGGCTTGATAAGGATGCGCTGGTCTTTGTTAATAGCGGTGATCAGCCCTGCTGCATCAAGCAGAGGTGGCAGAGTTGAACGGAAGTTGATGAGTTGCGCGCTGTGGATCAGCCCTGAGTCATGTTTGTGGGTCATGGCGAATTTTCAATGGGTTCCGGGTCAAGCAAGCCGTGGAGAAGGACGAATCGACCCAGGGGGATGACTTGACAAGGGAAAGAATTAACAAACAGTGGGTTGTCACAGAGTCCACCAGAGAGATACAAGGTTTCTGGACGGCCTGCAAAATCGTGGGCGTTGAGGGCAATGCCTTTTACGAATTTGGCCACGGCTTCAGCCTCGCTGCTGCCGTTGACCACGGCATCGAAGATATGGCTCATCCCCAGGACTCCACAGGTGATTGAAAATGAGCTTTTGGGGACGGTCAGGCGGGAAAAGTCCAGCTCGTAATACCGTTCCAGCAGTTCGATTGTAAATCCCATGGAAGCACCACATTCGGCGTTCCAGCCCATGTCCTGCACTTTCCCTCTCGAGTAGCGAACAAACTTGATGTCCCGGCTGCCGCAATCGAGCAGAGTGTAATTGTCCTCCTTGATCAGGCGCATGCCCCCCCGGGCCAGGGCCGTGAGCTCATTGACATAGTGCGTGCAATGTCTGCGCCCGTTGTGGCCGGTGCCTCGATCAACCCGCAGGTCTGGATCGAGTTCTCGGCTGGCAATCAGGCGAGGTCCGCCGGGGAGCTCCGGGTTCCAGAGTTTACAGTATGAGGTGCCGAAGTCAGCAAGTAGCATGGTCAAGTTGAGAGTTCAAGGTGGTCATAATAAATGTGCTGGTGGTTACAGGCATCCGGACAGCTCGAGGAAGGCCTGGATTTTGGCCCGGGCGCTGCTGCCGGCGGTCACATCGCAGTCCACGTAGAGCCCGTGCGGATGGATGCTGGCCAGATGGCGGGCCATGGCTGTCTTGGCGCAGAAGGATTGGGCAAAAAACACTGTGGGGATATTGGGGTTACAGTATTCTTCCAGGGCGAAATTGGCGGGAGTTTTGTTCTCCATGCAGCGGCTCCAGCCGTAGACGTGAGTCGTGTCCGGAAAAGGTTCGAGTAAAGTGAAGTCGCGTGGTGGCACACCCCAGAATCCCGCACTGGGCGTGCAGGACGGCAGGCTGGGGTGTTGGAGCGGTGATTGGATGGATCGGGTGATTGCTGTCATTTTGCTCATCATATCCATCCGGGTTCGGCACAGCGGGCTACCAAAATCATGATGGTCGAGGTTGCGGGTGGTAATGATCTCTGTACCTGGCAGATGCGCCTGGAGGATCGTTGCGGTATGCAGAGCGCAATCGCATTTGCCTGGACCCACATCAATATAAATACGGTCAAGATTGAGTTCCAGGCTGTTCACCACTACGGTTCTGAGGATGGCACAGTAGACCCGGGGGAGACAGGATGAGGCCTGATCGATACCGATTTTGACCAGTGGTTCATCCAGATCAAAGAGTTCAATGTCCTGATCAGCCAGTTCCTGAAAGATGGTCAGCGGTGGTACGCCCACGATACCGATTCTGGGTTTGCTTTCTGTTTTCATTGGCTTCAGCGATCGGCACGTCGGAGGAGGAAAATACCACCTGCTCCAAAGAGAATGTGGATGGACAAGGCTGCAACGGTTGGGCTCAGATAGGTGGCCCGAGCCAGGGTCTGGAGACCGCCCCAAGCCCCCCAGGCAAAGAAGGCGAGCAGGCAACTGGCCGGGATAGCAACAGACAGGTCACGTCCCCATCTGTTGAAGGCCGTCAGCAGAACAGGGAGTCCGAGCAGAAGCATGGGCAGGCCGAGCAGAGGATAGGAGAGACGACTGTAAAATTCAGTCCAGGCTCGGGCTGATTCTGTCTTGCTTTGCTGTTTGCGCGCTTCGTGGAAGAGTTGTACAGGGGATTGTTCAGAGGCCTTGTATTTGGGGATGAAGAAGTAATCCGGTTTTTCGGGGAGATCAAAACGTTGTTCCGTAAACAGTGTGGTCAGATAGGTGCTGCCGGTCCATGTCTGAATCTGCCCGTTCTTGAGTAGCCAGTGGTCGTCCTGCCACTGTGCTTGCTTGGCGGTGACCAGTTCTTTGAGCTGATAGGGGTCGCTCCAGGTGGAATAGGAAAAGTTGGTGAAGTTGAATTTCCTGGGGTGCGGCCTGACAAAGGAGTAAAAGCCTTCAGCCCCCTGTGAATAATAGCGGCCGTTGCGCAGAGTACCCTTGGGGATAGAGCCTTTGACCTCTTCATACCAGATGGTGTTGGTGGCACTGGTGGATGTGGGCAGGAGCCATTGGCCCATGGCCAGGAAGAGGAGGGTGATGATCAGGCCGCCAAAAATGATTGGTCGGGTGATTCGGGCAAGGGGCAGGCCACCGGCCTTCAGGGCAGTCAGCTCATGGTTGTGGTTGAGCAGACCGAGCGTGATGACCCCGGCCAGGAGGATGAGGATGGGGCTGAGCTGGTTGAGGATAAAAGGAAGATTCAGGGCGAAAAACTTAAGGACCAGCCCCATTGATTTGCCCTTTTCCATGAAGTTGTCGACTTTTTCAAAGAAATCGATGAGCAGGTAGACGGCGGTGAAGCCGGACGCAGCCAGGAAAAAGGTGCGCAGGTATTGTCCGAGGATATAGCGGCTGAGTAATGACATGAATTGTATCCTCTCTTACCCCTTGATCAATCGCTGAGCCAGCCAGAAGCCGGCCCCAACAAGGAGTAAGCCCGCTGTATTGGAGGCGATCATGTAGGTCAGCCCCGGGAGCATTTGCCCGGTTTTGAAGAGTTGGACGGTCTCACGGCCGAAGGTTGAGAAGGTTGTGAAACCACCCAGAAATCCGACAAAGAGAAAGAGGCGAAATTCATGGCTGATGTGGATGCGTTCAAACAGGCCCCAAAGCAGGCCGATCAAGAGACAGCCCAGAAGGTTGACGGTGAAGGTTCCCAGGGGAAAGTTCCCTGGGCTCAGGCGGGCAGCAGCGAGTGATATGGCGTAACGCCCTATGGAGCCCAGGGCCCCGCCGAGGCCGATTGCGAGCAAGTTCACCATTGTTAATTTGTTGGAATCGGGTAGTTTAATTGTGTGTCTGGTTTGTAGATTGTGGTCAGGGACAGGGTCTGGGCTTGCTTGTCGCCTGCCAGGCTCAAACTTTTCACCATTGGCTGGCACGAGGACTGATCGTGGGGCCTGGCTGGTTCAGGCAGAGTAACGAAACGTTGTTTGAGTTCTGTATTTCTCTTTGTTGAGTCTTTGAATGCATCGATCATAGTCTCATAGTTTAGGTACCATTATCGCGGGATTCCGTCAAGCTCACAGGCTATCGGCGAGATTCGGAGAACAGAGTTGAGGAGTTGTTGAATGTCATCGTTTGTCAGGTCGTTAGCCATTGTGGCTGATCCCCCAAGTCTGGCTGATAACAGTGGTGATCTGGATCGTTTGCGGCGGGTCGTGCGTGAGACATTGGCCGATGGCCTGCCGGTTGATTTCCCCCTGACTCACGTGGGTGCTTTGTGTCGTCGTTTTCGAAAGGCCGGATTTCAGGGAACAGCCCTGGTCAATGACCTGGGTGATCGCTGGGTGGTTGCTGATTTCATGGGCGAAGCACCTGATTTATTGGCCGGGGTGGCTCTGGATCTGGGAACAACCCATCTTGAGGCCACTTTGATTGATATGGGTAATGGCAGGGTCCTGGCTCGGGCTGACCGGGTGAATGATCAGATTGAATACGGGGTTGATATCCTGAGTCGCATCCATTTTGCGACGGCGGCCCGCAGATTGGAGAAAAATCTGGATCCGGATTTTGTTGACCCGGGTCTTGTGACCCTGCAGCGGGTGGTTCGTGATTGCATCAACGCCTTGCTGGCTGATCTGGCTGCGGCTGCAGGTCTTGAACCCGAGAATGTTCGTGCTTTGGCTGTTTCCGGCAATACCACCATGGTTCATTTTTTTCTCGGTCTTGATCCCTACCACCTCTGTCGTGAACCCTATATCCCCATGATCAATCAGCCGGGAATTGTCACTGCAAAAGAGTTGGGCCTGTCTCTGCATCCTGCAGCACCCATCTGGATCATGCCCTCCATCGGCAGTTATTTTGGTGGTGATCTGATTTCAGGAATCCTGGCATCTGGCCTGTCTGAGGGCGATGAAACCAGGATGCTGATTGATGTCGGGACGAATGCCGAAGTTGTTGTGGGCAACCGGGAATGGCTCATTGCCTGTGCGGGAGCAGCAGGGCCGGCACTGGAAGGGGGCGTGGCTCGGATGGGTATGCGTGCAGGGCCCGGGGCCATTGATCGGGTGAATATTCATCCTGTCAGTCTGGAATTCACTTACACCACCATAGCCAATGCGCCGGCTGTGGGGATATGTGGTTCGGGCCTCATCGACCTGGTGGCAGCCCTCTATTTGAGCCGGGTGATTGATATTCAAGGTCGCCTCCGTGATCCGGCACTGGAGAAAAATGGGGAGCGAGCAGCATTTATGGCTGCTCGAATTGTTGAAAATGAAGGCCAGCGGGCTTTTGTCATAGTACCGGCTACCGAGGCGGCCGGCGATGAACCAATCCTTCTTGAACAGCTGGATCTTGATGCCCTGATGCGCTCCAAGGCGGCCATGTATGCCATCCTCACCACGCTTCTGGGGCAGGTGGGGCTGGAGTTTGATGACTTGCATGAGATCTGTGTGGCCGGGGCCTTTGGCGGTCATATTGACCCGCTGCGGGCCGTAACATTGGGCATGCTCCCGGATCTTGATCTTTCGGTTTATCGAGCTATCGGTAACTCATCATTGCATGGCGCCGAGCTGGCCCTCTGTGATCAGGCGTCTCGGCAGGCCTGTTCTCGGATTGTTGCCCAAATCACCTATGTGGAGTTGAATGTTAATCAGGAGTTTATGATTCGTTTTTCCGGCTCCCGGTTTATTCCCCATACTGATCCATCTCTTTTTCCTTCTGTACCTTTTTATAACGATAACAGTTGATTGTACTTTTGATCTCTGTTTTTGTTCAGACCTCCTCCTTGCTTTCCCCGGCGTGCCTATGCTATAGTTTTTTCTGTGTCTATTCACGGGATTCCTCATTTTAGTACTAGAGAAGGATGATTGTGGTATGCTGCGGCCATGTATTTTCTGGCGTCATATGGAATTGTGATGGGGGACTATCGGTAATGGTGCTGGTTTCGGTTTGCACCTGGAGAGATCATGGCGAGAAAGAAAAAAAATAAACAGACTCCTGTCTGTGATCAGATTTCACATCGATCAGCAAAGGAACGTCTGGAAAATTTCCTGGCTGTTTTTGACAAAGACGATGAGGTATTGGTCTGTATCAACGCCGATCCTGATGCTTTGGCCAGCGCATTGGCGATCAAAAGGCTTCTTCGTTATAAGGTCAAGAGTGTCACTGTTGGGCATCCTAATGCGATCACTCGTCTGAATAATGTGGCCATGGTCAAGCGTTTGCGGATTCCTCTCGAGCGTCTTCATACTCTCAAGCTTGATCAGTTCAGCAAGAAAATTCTTGTGGACTCGCAGCCCCAGCATCTGCCCAATTTTGATAAGATAACTTTTGATGCCGTTATTGACCATCATCCGGTGGGTGGTGACTGGCAGGCTTCATTTATCGATATTCGTCCGGATTATGGTGCTGCTTCAAGTATGATGGTCGAGTATCTGCGGGCCGCCGGAATGAAGCCTTCGGTAATGTTGGCGACAGCCCTTTTTTATGCCATCAAGGTTGACACACAGGACTTTGAGCATGAGTCCCTGCTTGCCGACGGAATCTCTTTTCGTTATCTCTTTAATATAGCCAACCGCAATCTGGTTCGTAAATTTGAGTTGACCGATTTGAGGCGGTCCGAGCTGAAGTATTTCATGGCCGGTCTCACTGAGCTTTCATACTCCAAGCGTCGTTACTATTCCCATGTTGGGCGAGTACGAAGTCCTGATCTGCTTGTAATTATTGCTGATTTTCTCAATCACGTGGATGAGGTGGACTGGGTTATTGTCTCCGGAATCTATAATGAGAAATTAGTCGTAATTTTTCGCTGTGATGGATATCGCAAAAATGCCGGCAAGCTGGCCGCCCAGATTTTTGGGGAGATGGGCTCTGCCGGAGGGCATAAAGCATCTGCCCGGGCTGAGGTGCCACTCAAGAATCTGAGCTTGGCTGATCTTGAGTTTAGTACTAAAACCCTCAAAAAGTTGACTACACGACATATGAAATAGCGGCACTTTATCCATCTTTTTTGTGGTGCATGATGCTCAAACCTTCCATTCAGGCCATGATCCTGGCGGGCAGCCGGGTTGATGAGCTTAATGTCCTGACCCATTATCGTCCCAAGTCAGCAGTGCCGTTCGGCGGTTTCTGCAGGGTGATCGATTTTGCCCTGAGTAACCTGATGCATTCGGGTATCGAGTCAATCGCCATTCTCAGTCAGTATCGTAGTTATTCCCTCATCAATCATATAGGTACCGGGGCCGCCTGGGACATGATTGGCCGTTACCGGGGGATTTCAATCCTCCCCCCCTTCAAAGATCGTACGCATGGTGACTGGTATCGCGGTTCTGCGGATGCCGTCTACAAAAATCTTGATTTCATCCATTACCATGATCCGGAAGAGATCCTAGTCCTTTCCGGAGATCATATTTATCAGATGGATTATCGGGAATTGATCCACTACCACCGGGAAAAGGATGCCGATCTGACCATGGCCTTTGTTGAAGTACCCTTGGGCGCAGTCCGACGTTTTGGTCAGGCCGCCATGGATGATGAGGATGGTGAGAGAGGCGGCAGGGTTTATCGTTACTGGGAAAAACCTGAGGAGCCCCGGTCAAGCTGGGCTTCGATGACGATCATGTGTTTTCGGCCCCGGGTTCTGTATCGAGCGCTGGCCGAGAATCAGGGGATGGATTCTTTTGAGTTTGGGCGTGATATTATTCCTCTGCTCATGGCGCAAGGCGCTCGAATTTATGGTTTCAAGCACCGGGGATATTGGGGATATACTCGTACTGTGGATGAGTATTGGCAGGCGAACATGGATCTGCTTGGTGAGACTCCTGTTATTGATCTTGAGCAGTGGGGGCTTCGTACTAACCTTGAGCATCGGGGGATTCGAGACTGCCAGCCAGCGTTGATCCGAGATCAGGGGCAGATTCTTAATAGTCTGGTGTATAACGGCTGCGTTATTGAGGGTGAGGTCCGAAATTCAATCCTTTTTCCCGGAGTGACGGTGGGGCCGGGGGCCGTGGTTGAAAATTCAGTCCTTTTCTTCAACAATACGGTGGGTCCTGGTTGTTATTTGAATAAGGTGGTGGCCGATGTGAACACGAGTTACGGTTCCGGCGTTCGTGTCGGCGGGGAACCTGAAGAGGCAACTGCGCCGGTGACTGTGGTCGGTTGGAACAATCAGATCCCCAATGGCACAAGTGTCGGCCCTGGAGCAACTATTTTTCCCCGTGTAGGAGTTGATCATTGGCCGGCAGTTGTTGAGGCGGGGAGGATCCTGGAATGAGTCGTAGGCAAGAGACCTTGGTGCTGCTCCTTGCCGGTGGGGTGGGCAGTCGCCTCAATCTCCTTGTTGAGAGCCG
>JACNLK010000073.1 GCA_014381505.1 Candidatus Desulfatifera sulfidica
AGGCAACCCACCTTATTCTTGCCGCCATCCTGTCCGAACAACCGGGGCCACCTCTCCTCCATTACCACCTTGGCCTTATGAACCGTGAATCAAAATGATGATTGAGTATGATACCTGTCAAGTGATAATAGAAAATTTTGAAGAACCTGCAGGAATAGACATGAAATTAATAGAGAACCGGTGGTGGGTTGTCCAATGAACAATTTATTGTCAGGTTTGATTAAAACATGGAATCGCGCTCTGTCTGCTAAGTACTAAATTTGGCTTCTTGATTTTGACCGATAAAAGGACTATGGTTGGGTCAAAAGGAGGTGTGCTATGAAATACTCTCAAGCGATAAAACCTATCAGTTATCTTAAAGCTCATGTGTCTGAGGTTGTTCGTGATATTACCGAAAATCAGAAAACTATGATTATCACCCAGCATGGGGAGGCAAAAGTAGTTGTTCAAGATATTCATGTTTTTGAGCAAACACAGGAGAGTTTAGCTATGCTGAAGCTATTGGCTCAGAGTAAAGCCAGCTTGAAGAAGGGGAAGTTCAAACCTGCAGCTGAGGCGTTTGCAGATATTGAAGCAAGGATCAAGGTGCGGCAAAGTTGAAGTATACTGTCCAGATTCTGGCTGATGCTGAAGAGGATCTTTTTAGAATTTATCAATATGTGGCGAGCCATGATTCGCTAGGAAAGGCGGAAACCCTCTATGAGAGCATAAAGGAAACCATTCTGTCCCTTGACTGTCAGCCGACTCGCGGCCATGTGCCACCTGAGCTTGAACGGTTGGATGTCCGGGAATTCCTTGAAATCCACTACAAGCCTTATCGTATCGTTTATCAGATTTTAGAAATGGATGTTTTTGTGCACTGTATATTTGATGGTCGGCGCCACCTTGATGATATTTTGCGGGAGCGATTATTACGAATTTAGCCATAATTGGGACATTGTGGGACTCTGCCTGCAGACAACACCACATCGACTACAAATTGGTGACAGGAGTGGTGACAGGGAAACATTCTTGCGACGAGAGATGCAGTCTGACATTTCGAATGTACGAAGTTTTAATTTTATATTATTTAGGATACAGAATCTCGAATAAGAGCCTGCAGGTATCTTAACCATCAAACACGGTGGAAATCATGAAACTGATTAATATTGGTTTTGGGAATACAGTAATGGCTGAAAAGATTGTGGCTGTTGTGAACACAGGCTCGTCTCCGGCCCGTAAGCTCAAAGAAAATGCCAAGCAGGCCGGACAACTGATTGATGTGACCGAGGGGAGGCGTACCCGATCAATCCTGGTCATGGACAGTAATCATATTGTTCTCTCTTCGGTACAGTCTGAGACCATCAGTCAGCGCCTGGCAGCATTGCACTCCGAGACCCAGCTGGCCGAGATTGAGCTGGGGAAAAAACAGGAGAAGTCTAAAAAGAAGGGAGAGTATTGATGGTCCAAGGACGACTTTTTGTTTTTTCAGCTCCATCCGGGGCTGGTAAAACCACCTTGCTCAAGCGGGTTATGGGGGAGCTTGATAACCTGGTTTTTTCTGTTTCCCATACCACCCGCGCGCCGCGTTCCGGTGAAATGGATGCTGTGGATTATCACTTTGTCAGCCGGGAGCGTTTTGAGGCCATGCGTGATCAGGAGGCCTTCCTGGAGTGGGCGGAGGTGCATGGAAACTTCTATGGAACCAGCCGTGAGGCGGTACTGGCTCAACTGGAACAGGGAATGGACGTGATTCTGGATATTGACGTTCAGGGTGCGGCGATTATTCGGGCCTCCCGATTGATTGATGCTGCCTTTGTCTTTATCAGTCCGCCATCACTGGCTGAACTTGAGCGCCGACTCCGTGGCCGTAAGACAGACAGTGATGAAACCATTGGCCTGCGTTTAAAGAATGCCGCGCAGGAGATGCGGGCCGCAGTGGATTATGATTATCTCCTGCTCAATGACCAGCTTGAGGAAGCCGTTATGGTTCTTAAATCAGTGATTCTAGCCGAGCGGAGCCGGGCCCATCGCCTGCCTTCGGGTGGGCCAATTGTGTTGGAGGGTCTGTGAAAATAAAGAGACCGGCATCAAAACCTTCGGGTGCAAAGGCAACCGGTGGCAGGTCCAAGGGAGGCGCCCGGTCGTCAGCTCAGGACAAGAGACAGGGACAGCACAAGTCTGGTTCCAGGCCATCAGGGCGCAAAACCTCAGCGGGGCGACCTCAGCGGGCGCAGGCCTGTAAGACCGGTGCATCTCAGTGTGAAATGCCTGGCGCACAGAAGAGCCGAGCACCGCAAAGTGGCGGCTCGCACAAGGGTGGTGAGCAGGATCGACTGATTCGTCTCAGCGATGATCTGCTCTGGGGAGTCCACCCGGTCCTTGAGGTGTTGAAGCAGGGTGGCGAGCGGATTGCTGAGATCATCCTGGTCAAGGATCGACACGGGGGAAAACGAGAAGAGTTGATCGAACTTGCCAAACAGCAAGGAGTGCGATTGACCTTTGTCTCAGGTCTCAAACTCACAGGGCCGGATGCCTCTGAGGCTCGTCATCAGGGTATTGTCGCACGGGTTAATCAGACTGATCTGCTGGAGTTTGATCAGCTGCTGGCACGTATCCGGGAGCAGGTGGCGTCAGGTGAAAAACCGCGCATTGTGGCCTTGGATTGTCTGCAGGACCCTCACAATCTGGGGGCAATCATCCGTTCGGCTCATGCCTCTGGTATGGGAGCGGTACTGGTGACCAGGGAGCGTTCGGCCCCTCTGGGAGGGACAGCCGCCAAGTCGGCCGCGGGAGCCATGGCCCATATGGATATCTGTCAGGTGACCAATCTGGCAGAGAGTCTTCAGCGTCTGCAGGATGCGGGGATGTGGGTTTTTGGCGCGGTCAAGGATGAGGAGGCAAAGTCAATCTACCAGACTGATTTTGATCTGCCTCTCTGTCTGGTGGTCGGTGGTGAGGGGCCGGGAATCAGGCCTCTGGTTCAGCGCCGTTGTGATGTTCTGATCTCGATTCCCATGCAGGGCGATCTCGACTCCCTCAACAGTTCGGTGGCCGCTGGAGTGATCATGTTTGAGGTCATGCGCCGTCATCTGCCCGCCTGAGTCTTTGAGTGAACGATTACTGGACCGTCTGGAACAAATCCAACATAAAAAAAACAGCCATTCCGAGGTAAATCAGAATGGCTGTTTTTGGTCAGGCGAGTCGGACGTCTTGCGAGATCATCAAATTATTTTTTCTTCTTCATACTCGCTGCCAGTAAATCACCAAAGGTCCCCATTGATTTTGGAGCCTGGGGTTTCATGGGTTCATATGTCTCCCGTTTCCCCACCGTTGCCCTGGTCTTTGTCTCACTCTCCACACTTTCCTGACCAGCAAGGCTCAGGCGAATATTTCTTTTTTCAAGATCAATCTCATCCACCTGTACTTCAAGATCCTGTCCCTCCTCCAGGACTTCGCGTGGGTGGTTGATCCGTCGACCGCCGCCGATCTTGGAGATGTGGAGGAGGCCATCCACGCCCGGTGTCAGGGTGACAAAGGCACCGAAATTTGTCAGTCGTGCAACCCGTCCCATGACCGTGATGCCGATTGGGAAGTTGGTGACGGCCTGATCCCAGGGGTTTTCAAGAGTCTCCTTGATGCTCAGGGTGATTCTGTCTTTTTCCCAGTCCAGTGCCTTGATCAGTACCTTGACCTGATCACCCGCCGTAAAAAGTTCTTCAACATTATCGACTCGACTCCAGCCAAGCTCTGACAAGGGCACCAGTCCGTCCACTCCGCCCAGATCCACAAAGAGCCCGAATTCGCGGATGGAGGTGATGGTGCCGGTGACAGTTTGACCCTCGGCCAGCGTCTCTTTCAGTTGTTCTTTCAGCTCTTCCCGCTCCCGCTCCTGAATGGCCCGGGCTGAGAGGACCAGATTGCGGCCGTTCTCTTCGAAGCGGGTAATGAGGAAGGTCATGGACTGGTCGAGAAAGGTTTCGGCTGCATTTTCAACCCGGCGCAGGCCCATTTGCGAGTAAGGACAGAAGCCGCGTGTCGAACCGCCGATCATGATCTCAAAACCACCCTTAATCTCTTTTTTGACCATACCCTCCACAGGTATCTGGGCCTGAAAGGCCTCTTCCAGATGGGCTGCGCCCCCTGAACCACCGATTTTGGTGGTGAAGATCATCCCGGAACCGGTGCTGCGCAGAAAGTAGACGCTTAACTCATCACCCACGGCCACTGGTTTTTCGCTTTCGTCCACTTCGGAGCGATCAAGGATTCCCTCGCTTTTGCCACCGATATCAATGAATATGGTCTCTGGGGCAAGGTCGGCGATTTGGGCGCTGATCTTCTGGCCGGGGCTGAGTCGCTGGTGCTGGCTGCTTTTGGTTTCCTGAAAAAGTTCGGCAAAACTTGCGTCGCTGTTGTCCTGAGACATATCTGTACCTGTTTGCTGCATGATTGAATGGTGAATTCGGGTCAAGATACTGGCAGGCAGCACTGATCCGAGGCTTGGTGTCCTGAGGGGGCGATCATAACACGATCTGTTCAGAATCAAAAGAGGGGATCATCCCGGTGAGTCAGTCGTCTTGCCCGGTTCGCTCACCGCCAGGGCCAGAACTGTATCTTTTTCCTGAAAGAGGAGTCGTTTTGTCGTCAGTTCGTTGAGGAACATGTCTATCCGGTCGGGAGGAATCATCGGGTATTGTTGATGGAGGGTCGATCGTTCACAGATGGTGGCGCAGAAGAGATATATTTCGCGGGAGCGGCCCTGGAGACGGTGCTGGAGTGTGGGGCCCTGGTCCTGTTCCTGGCGGATGATGAGAAAGGAGCCGCCGTCGCGTTGGGAGAGAGCTGGTTGCTTTATGTTCCTCCGTCGTTTGTGGAAGCCTTGCCAGTCTTTGATCTTGCGGTTGACTGCCAGCCAGCGCTTTTGTTGGATGGTGCGATCGCCTCGATAGCCTTTGATCAGCATGGTCAGACTGCTGAGGCAGGGTGCGGGCAGGAGTTGTTTGTTTTTGGGATGCCGGGTGATTGCCGTAATGCCGAAATGTGACGGGTTCTGTTGCACGGGCGATCCGTGACCGAGGAAGAAGCTTGCCCCTGTAAGTGGTAAATACGGCAGGACAAAATCAAGATTGGTCAGCGTTTCATGGGCCTCTTCCTCACTGCTGCCGGGGAACTCGAGAATCAGGTTGCCTTCAAGGCGCATACCGCAGGCCTGGGCTGCTTTCATGGCGGCTATGTTTTCAATGGTTGTGGTTCCCTTGTCCATCCGTTTCAGTAATGAGCTGCTCAGGGCTTCGATCCCCACCTGTACGGTACTGAGGCCTCCCCGGTGATAAAGGGCAAGGCGTTTGGGGTCAGGTATCACTCTGATTTCAGCAAAAAAATCCAGGTCGACTTGCGTCTCGCTTATTGTTTTGAAAAATCGATCGGCCTCGTTCGGGGGCAGGGCGTTGTCTGTGAAGGTGAAGTCCAGGGCCTGGTGGGTCTGGGATAATGTCTGCACCTCAGAACACATTCGTGTTGATTTTTTCCAGCGATAGCCGTGCCATTGCAGGTTAAGATTGCAGAAAGTGCAGCGGTTCCACCAGCAGCCGCGTGAAAATTCAACGGGCAGTATGGGGATAAAGGGTTGTCCAGGGAAAATCTGCTCCATTTCTTTGAAATAGGGCCGGTAGTCGGGGGTTGGCAGCTGGTTCAGATCCTGAATAGGGGGGACGGGTTCACCGGGACGGAGCTTGTGGCGATGGTAGACCTGGGGTGGCAACAGGTTCTTCTTGTGGAGCAGATACTCACAGATTCGTTTGAGGTTTTGTTCCCCTTCGCCGTGGACAATGTAATCAATCTGGGGAAAAGTCTGGAGCAGTGAATGACCCATGGGGCCGACACAGCCCGAACCGCCGAAAACGATAGGGAGCTCAGGATGGCGGTTCTTGAGGCGAGAGGCCACGACCAATGAGGAGAGCAGCTGATTAAAACAGATTGAAAAGCCGACGAGCTGATACTGACTGAAATTCATGTCGGCCAGCCAGTCATGGAGAACCTGATCCAGGAGTTTGACCGTGGTTGTAAAGTCGAACGGTGGTTTGCTGGAGCCGCTCCAGCTCTTGTGAAAGAGTCGAGCTGCAGCAGGGTGGTGTTCGGGGAAGAGCAGGGGGCTGAAGAGCGCCTCGCCAGCCCAGCTGTTTTCGGCCAGTTCGTGATACCCGGCGGTACCCAGGGCCTTGGCCGTCAGGAGGTAGGGGTGAAAGGTGTCACACCGGATCTGTGGGTCCTGCTCGAGAAAGGCCTTGAGTGCGCCGAGTTGGATTGAGGGACGGTTGAAGATGGCCCAGGGCAGGGAGATGAGGGCAACACGGAGCGCTGGGTTTGATGGGGGCATCATTGGTGGATGATTTCCGTGTCTGGCGGCGGGGAGAATACAAAGAGCCGCTCACGATCGGCTGTGGTGAGATCCTTGAGACTGTTGGGCTGGATGTTGCTCAGGGTTAATATCGTCCGGGTGTCAAAATGATCGGTGATCTCAATGCCTGTGATCAGTGAGTCGTTGCTGATTGTGAGTCGGATTTCACTGATTTGTGACTGTTCTTTTTTGGGGAGCAGGCGGATGGCCGTTGTCTCAGACGTGTTCTGTGTATCGGGTGGAGCAGGCCTGTCCGCGGCCACGATTTCAAAAGACTCGTCCAGGCGGGCACGGCCACTGAAAAAAGAGTAGATCAGATCCTGCTCCAGGGCGGTGGCCGGGGTGATGATCTGCTGTTGAAGCCGGGCAAAGTACATGCGCAGGGTCTCGCCGTCACTGATCAGCACCTGCAGGTCTGGTTTGTCGTAATCCCAACGCATCCGGGCCTTGCCGTCAGTCTCTGTGTTACGCAAAAACACGGCCCGTCCCCGGCCCAGCCGGTCTTGAGTGTTGAATGGCCCCTGGCTGTTCTGGCTGAAGGTGAAACTCAGGCTTTGCAGCTGGTCGTATGTCTGTTGCAGGCGATTTGCCACATCCGCAGGTTGCTCTGTGACGCTCCAGGCTGTGCTTGCCGAGAAAAAAGTGCACAGGAGCAGGAGCGGAAGGATAAGCCGGTTGATCAAGGGAGGTCGATTCATGCCAGGTGCAGCTCCATGGGACGTTGGAAAATATTGCGGGCCATGGCCTGGGCCGCATCAGTGAGATCGGAGACAAAGTAACGGTGACCGGGAGGGCCGTCTGTGCGGCTGATCAGATCTGGTTTGTCAGCCAGAAAATGTTGCACTGCCTTGGCGGTCTCTATGGAAGAATCGATCAGTTGCACCCGGCGGCCAATGCGGTGCTGGATCATGTCCTTGAGCACGGGATAATGGGTGCAGCCCAGAATCAGGGTGTCGATCTGCTGGCCCTTGAGGGGGTGAAGGTAGCGGCGGATGATCATCTTGGTTTCCTGGCGGTTGATCCAGCCTTCCTCCACCAGAGGGACAAGGAGCGGACAGGCTTGCGTTACGACCCGGCTCTCAGGGGCCAGGTCACGAATGGTTTGTTCATAGACCCCGCTCCTGATCGTGGCTCCGGTGCCGATGATCCCGATGCGCCCGGATCGGCTCTGGCGTACAGCCTCAACTGCGGCCGGGCTGATGACTTCAATGATTGGCACTTTGAATTCGCGGCGCAGGGTTTCAGTGGCCACACTGGAAGCCGAGTTGCAGGCAATGATGATCAGCTCTGCCCCCTGTTTGAGGAGGAATTCGGTATTTTCAAGCGAGTAGTTGATGATGGTGGCCGCGCTCTTGCTGCCGTATGGCGTACGGGCAATGTCGCCGTAATAGACCAGGGAGCATTCAGGCAATAACTGCTCCACGGCCCGGGCCACGGTCATGCCGCCAACTCCTGAGTCAAAGATACCGATCATGATAATAGAAGATTGAGTGGGATAAGGAGTGATTGTAAGAAAATCTGTTACACATCTGAGGCCGGAGGGCTCGCACACGTGACAACGCTCTACATCATTGTTGTATAACAAAAAGGTCCTGGAACAACAAGAAAGAAGCGGGCGTTCACTGCAGGGTGAGAGAGTGGTGATGTTGACAGAACAGTCTGGGAGAATTATTATAGGGTGCAAGTCAGGGAGAAGCGAAAGCCTTTCCTTTTTGAAAAGTTTCAATTGTTGCTATTGCAACTGTATATTACAGCGTGTGTGGAGCAGAGTGATGCCAGTATATGAATATGAATGCAGTGACTGTAAGAAGATCTTTGAAGTGCAGCAGCGTATGGCTGATAAGCCACTGACTGGCTGCCCCGAGTGTGAAGGCAGTGTGAAAAAACTGATGTCCATGAGTTCGTTTCAGCTCAAGGGCGGTGGCTGGTATGCCGATGGTTATGCCAGTACCAATCAATCTGCCTCATCAACCGGCAAGCCGGCTGAGAGCAAGTCTGCTCCGGCTCCTTCCTGTCCCGCAAGCGGCGGTTGCGGCCAATGCCCGGCAGCGACCAGCTGATCGCGGCATTTATTTGTGTTCTCATCCCTCTTGTTGATTGCCGAATCCCTGGATTCAGGGGTGGCAATCAGTCCATTCTGAGATGTTCTGGATGTCCTCTTAGTCAATAATGACCATGGCATCGCCGTAAGAGTAGAAGCGGTAGCCTTGGGCTATGGCCTCTTTGTAGCTGTCCAGCAGGAACTCACGGCCGCAGAATGCGGAGACCAGAAAGAGCAGGGAAGATTGGGGCAGGTGAAAATTGGTGATGAGCCGGTTCACGACCTTGAACTGGAATCCCGGGACGATATAGAGGTCGCACCAGCCGTCTGTTTCATGTACCTGTCCCAGTTCATCTGCTGCAAATTCCAACGCTCGCACCGTGGTCGTGCCCACGGCCCAGACTTTTCCGCCTTCCCTGTGTACCCGGTTGATGTGTTGGGCCGTGGTCTCAGAAATATGGATATATTCTTCATGAATCTGGTGATCACGGATGGCCTCGTGTCGAACCGGCGCAAAGGTACCGTATCCGACGTGCAGAGTGATTTTGGCCAGTTCAACTCCCTGATGTGCCAGTTTTTTCACAAGCTCTTCTGAAAAATGCAGCCCGGCCGTTGGTGCAGCGACAGCTCCGGGCTGATCGGCGTAGACAGTCTGGTAACGTTTTTGATCCACAGGGGTGCTGCCCTGTGTCCGTTCGATATAAGGGGGCAGCGGTACCTGGCCGCAGTCGCTGAGGATTTCGCTCAGTTCCCGGTGTCCATTGAAGGTCAACAGGATCCGGGCCTTGCCGCCTTCAAGCAGCTCGGTGACGCAACAGGAAAGATCCTCGCTGAGTGTGACGACATCTCCCGGCCTGGGCCGTTTTGAGGCCTTGATGAGAGCCTCGGCATTGGCCTGTTTCAGCTTGTCCGGGGCGGATTGATCTGTCAGGATTGCCGGAAAGGCCAGCAGGAATATCTCTATCTTCCCCCCGGTGGCCTTGCGTCCCTGAAGCCTGGCGGGAAAGACCCGGGTGTCGTTGACCACCAGCAGATCTCCAGGGGCCATGAGGTCGCAGATATCGCTGAAGCGGCGATGGTCGCGGGTTCCCGTCTGGTGGTTGAGGACCATGAGTTTTGAATTGTCTCTCTGGTCAGCCGGGAATTGGGCAATGTTTTCTTTCGGCAGGTCGTAGTCGTAGGCCGTAAGAGTGAAATCCTGTTGCATTTCTGTATTGTTTTCCAGTAAATATAGAAAAGTATGGTGGAGCCTGCTGGCTTTTTTGTTGATACACCCATTTGCGCAAAACCCTTTTATTTACCATGATCCTTGTCCTTGCCGCAACCGAATTTGAGATGACACCGTTTCGTCAAGCCTGTACGCCGGGAGATCAGAGCTGCCTGACCCTGGTGACTGGAGTTGGTCCGGTGGAAACTGCGCTCAATTTGACCCGTTTCCTTCTTCAATGCCCATATACCATTGACTGTGTCCTTGGTATAGGAGTGGCCGGAGCCTATATTGCATCTCCTGGCTCAGATCGTCACAATGCCAGTCTTTTGGATCTTTGTCTGGCCGAGACCGAGGTCCTGGGAGACAGCGGTCTTTGTTACGAGGATCGCATCGAGCCCCTGTCTGAAGACGTTGCCGGAAAAATTTCTTTTACCCTCGATCCCCATCTGCGGACACGGGCCGTGCAGGTATTGCAGGCGCACGATATCCCCTGTCTGTCTGGCCCCTTTGTGACCCTGAGCTGTGCCAGTGCCACTCAGAAGCGTGGAGATCTGCTGGCTCAGCAGTATCAGGGCTTGTGTGAAAATATGGAGGGCGCGGCCGCAGCCCGTGTCTGTGAGGAATTTTCTCTGCCGTTCCTGGAGATGCGCTGCATCTCAAATCTGGTCGAGGATCGAAATCTGGAGTGCTGGCATCTGCTTGAGGCCAGTACCATTTGTGGACAGGCAGCGGCTCTGCTTTGTCGTGAACTTGACCGTGAACAATCATGACCCCCCTCTCTCTGGCTTACTCTCCCTGTCCCAACGACACCTTTATTTTCTATGCCCTGACCCATGGTTGTCTTGCCGTGCCGCAAGTAACCGTGGCGCCGCCGATCCTCGATGATGTCGAGACCCTGAACGAATGGGCCATGGCTGGCCGTTTTGATGTGACAAAGCTCTCCTTTCACGCCCTGGGCCTGGTTCTGGATGAGTATTGTCTGCTTTCGGCCGGGAGTGCCCTGGGCCGGGGTTGCGGTCCCTTGCTGGTTGCCAAAAGGCAGCTTGCATCGGATGAGCTCAGCCGTTGCCGGGTGGCCATTCCCGGTCGTCTGACCACCGCGGCTCTGCTTTTTCGTCTCTTCTGCCCAGAGTGTGTGGAGCTGGTGCCCATGCGCTTTGATCTGATTATGGCAGCTGTCCATGCGGGTGAGGTCGATGCCGGGGTGATCATTCATGAGAGTCGTTTTACCTATGCAGATTTTGGCTTGACCTGCCTGCAGGACCTCGGCTCCTGGTGGGAGCAGAGCTCAGGTCTTCCCATTCCCTTGGGATGTATAGCGGCCCGGCGTTCACTGGGGGTCGATCGGATTCACGCCATTGAGCGCGCCATCCGGGCCTCGGTGGACTGGGCCCATGCCAATCCCGCTGTCTGCCTGCCCTATATCCGGAAACATGCCCAGGAGATTGACGAGCAGGTCATGCAGAATCATATTGGTCTGTATGTGAACGATTTTTCAAGAGATCTTGGTGATAAAGGCCTCGCCGCAATTCAGACCTTCCTTCAGCGAGGCCGACAGGCAGGCATTCTGCCCGAGAGCGATCAGGATTTACTGGTGACTCAATGAAAGACTGTCAGACCCAACAGGTCGACTCGATGCCAGTGCATTGCCAGCCGATCCTTGAGGTCCGTGGAGCAACCGGCGAGGCTGGGGAGCAACAACTCTCCCGGTTACTTGCCGAGCTGTCGCAGAAGGGGCTGCGTCTGGCCCTGGTGTGTCAGCATGACCAGAGCAATGCTCTCCTGGCCGAACGGCCCGGAGCAACTATCCTGTATCGATCAATACTGGACCCTGCAGCTCCTGAAGATACTCGTCTCCTGCATGATCTTGTGGGGGGACACGATCTGGTGCTTCTCCTGGGTGATTATCAATATGGGGCCGCGCAATTGCTGTTTCAGCCGTCAAATGAGACGAAGTCCGCAGAACCGAACAGTCCTGTCGTGTACGTCAGTCGTCCGGGAGATACGCCGAGCCGGATGAACCAGGCCGTGCAGGCCTGGCTGACCCGCATCTGCACGGCAACTCCGCTCTGGGCCTGTGTCCTGATTGGTGGTCGAAGTTCTCGTATGGGCAGTCCTAAACATCTGCTGGCCAAACGAAACGCCACATGGCTCGAGGAAACGGTGGCCCTGCTCAGACCGCTGACCCATGGAATCATCCTTTCCGGTTCCGGTGATGTGCCGCAAAGCTTGTCAGATCTGCCCCGGCTGGCCGATGCCCCGGGCGTTCAGGGACCTCTGGCCGGTATTCTTGCTGCCATGCGCTGGCAACCCCGGTTTTCCTGGCTCCTTCTGGCCTGCGATATGCCCGTGATCAGCTCCTCAGCCCTTGAGTGGCTTCTTGCTCGACGTGCGCCCGGTTCCTGGGGCGTTGTGCCGCGCCTTGAGCACGATGGTTTTGTGGAGCCTCTCCTGGCCCACTATGACTTCCGGGCGGCTCGTTATTTTGAAGACCTGGCGACTTCCAATTGTTTTAAGATCGGTCAGGTTGCTCGTCGGTCAAAGATCGAAACGCCCGTTATCCCGGAAGCTCTGCGGGATTCCTGGCTGAATATCAATACCCCGGCGCAACTGAAAGCGGCCCGTGAGCTGTTTTGACAGAAGGGTCGTGCATGTATTCTGGTTTATGGCAGAAAGCCGTCACTCTTTAGCAGTACGCCAGTGTTTTGCCTCAGTCGGAAATGGACTTTTAGCCCGCGTGACATAAATGAATTT
>JACNLK010000019.1 GCA_014381505.1 Candidatus Desulfatifera sulfidica
AACGGCTGACCTATTCCGGAATACAAATGAATTTCCCAATCCCAGTAACCAAAATGAGCGGCACCGGCAATGATTTTATTGTCATCGATCACCGTGTTTCCCTGATTCCCCTCGATGAACAACAGGCCTTTGCCAAACAGGTCTGCCGACGGATGTTTGCCGCAGGAGCCGATGGCCTGATTCTGATTGAAGACTCGGCCACAGCTGATTTTTCCTGGCGCTTCTACAATGGTGACGGCTCCCTGGCCGAGATGTGCGGTAACGGTGCCCGCTGTGCTGCCAGATTTGCCTTTGAAAAGGGTATCGCCGGTCGCACCATGCGTTTTGAAACCGTAGCCGGAATCATCGAAGCGGAAATCACCGATCATAACGGCCCGGACCGCCACGAGGTCAGCCTGTTGATGACTCCGCCCTGCGACTTTCGCCAGGATCTGTCTGTAACCCTTGACGATCAGGAGAAGACCCTGCAGTTCATGAACAGCGGTGTTCCCCACACCGTCCTTTTTCTTGCAGAAGATGAAGAATTCCCGATCAGGAAATGGGGTCGAGCCATCCGCATGCACGAGCTGTTTCAACCAGCCGGAACCAATGCCAACTTTGTCCAGATCCTGGGGGACAATACCATCCGGGTGCGCACCTATGAACGCGGAGTCGAAGACGAGACCATGGCCTGTGGCACAGGGGCCGTAGCTTCAGCCATATTCACGGCCATGGCCGGACACGCCGCCTCACCGGTGAAAATCATCACCTCAGGTGGTGATCACCTGACCATCCGCTTCGCATTGACCGACAATCCCGGAGCGGACCAGGTCTATCTGGAAGGTCCGGCCCGGATCATATACGAAGGACAGCTGACAGCTGAAGCCCTGTTTTAACCCGGATTTCACCCCACAGAACCATAACCGCCCCGGTCGCCCCGGGTACCAAATTTCAAGAAGAGACAGGAGGAACAGATCATGGAAAAATATAACGGTGCAATCGTTGCCATCGTCACCCCATTCATCGACAACAAAGTGGACGAGCAAGGACTGATCGATCTCATCGAGTTTCAGATTGCCGGTGGAACCCACGGCATTGTTCCCTGCGGCACCACCGGTGAATCCGCCACCCTCGACTTTGCTGAGCACAAGCGCGTTATCGAATTGACCGTCAAGACCGTCGCCGGTCGGGTTCCGGTCATCGCCGGAACAGGGGCCAACAACACCGCCGAAGCCATCGAGCTGAACGAGAGCGCCAAGGCCAGTGGGGCCGATGCCGTCCTCTCTGTCACTCCCTACTACAACAAACCGAGCCAGGAAGGCCTGTACCAGCATTTCAAGACCATCGCCGAGGCGGTGGACATCCCCATGTTTCTCTATAACGTCCCGGGGCGAACCTCCATCAACATGCTGCCCGCGACCGTAGCCAGACTGGCAGAAGTCCCGGGCATCATCGGTATCAAGGAGGCCTGCGGCAGTCTGCAGCAGATCAGTGAAGTGATCCGCCTCTGCCCCAAAGACTTCATCCTTCTGTCTGGTGACGACTTTACTGCCATGCCCACGGTTCTGGTGGGTGGCAAGGGCGTCATCTCAGTGACCTCAAACGTTGACCCCAACGGCATGGCAACCCTGATGGAAGCGGCTCTGGCAGGTGACCTTGCGCGGGCCAACGAAATCCACTACCGCCTGTTTCCGCTTATGACCTCCATGTTCTGTGCCCCTAATCCGGTCCCGGCCAAAAAAGGTGTCGAGATGATGGGCAAGATCAAAGACGGTCTGCCACGACTGCCTCTGACAGGAATCGATGAGGCGGCTCTGGGGCTTCTCAAGGCAGCCATGGGCCAAAACAACTTGCTGTAGTAACGCTCCTGAGTATTTTTTAACCTCGTGGAACAGCGACTGCTCAAACAACTGTTCCACCATTTTCTTCAATCTGTAAAAAGGTAGAAATCATGATTAATGTCATCGTTGCCGGAGCAGCCGGCCGTATGGGCCAGCGTATCGGGCAAATGGTCAATGACCATCCGCAACTCAACTACTCAGCCGGCTTCGAGGCTCCCGGCAGTCCGGCCATTGGACGCGATCCGGGTGAGATGGCCGGTTGGGGAAAAAGTGGCGTGACCATCGTCGAAGGGCTGGAGGCGGCCATCGATCATGGTGATGTAATCATAGACTTCACCTTTCACCAAGCGACCATGGAATTTGCCCGCCTGGCAGCGCAAAAAAACCGGGCCATGGTTATCGGCACCACAGGGCTCAGCGCTGAAGAGCTGGCTGAACTGGCTGAACTGAGCCGGAATTTCCCTTGTGTCCAGGCCCCGAATATGGCTGTCGGCGTCAATGTCCTGTTCAAACTGGTCGCCAAGACTGCAGCCATTTTAGGCGATGATTATGACATCGAGATCGTCGAGCTCCACCACAACAAGAAAAAAGATGCTCCCAGCGGCACAGCCCTGAAACTGGGGGAGATGGCCGCCATGGGTGTGGGGCGTGACCTGGCGGAAGTGGGAGTCTACGAACGCGCTGGCATGATCGGCGAACGAACCCAAAAAGAGATCGGGATCCAGACCGTCCGCGGCGGTGACATCGTAGGCGAACACACCGTCTACTTTGCCGGCCCGGGTGAACGGGTGGAAATCACCCACCGGGCTCACAGTCGTGACAACTTCGCCCAGGGGGCCGCCAAGGCCGCGGCCTGGATAGCCGACCAGAAACCCGGAATGTACACCATGTTCGACGTCCTCGGCCTCCAGGACTTTTAGGCGAAGAGGAGAGAAAGGACTGTGACCAGGAGGCAGACCAATGAGAAAATCTGCATCGGCTTGGGCTCAAACCTGGGAGATGGCAGGGCAATCATCGAAGCAGCCTGGCAGCGTCTGGGTGAACGGGGACTGAATCTCCTCGTTTTGTCTTCACCTTATGGAACCACACCGGTGGACATGAGCAGCTCCCATGATTTCATCAACGCCGCAGGCCTGGCTGAGACCAGTCTGTCCCCACACGAGCTGCTGACACAACTGCTGGAAGTGGAAACAGAATTTGGCCGCAACCGCACGGGGAAAGAAACAGGGTATCAAGACAGAAGCCTGGATCTGGACATCCTTTTTTACGGAAGTACCGTTATAGCCTCAGGCGATCTGGTCATCCCCCATCCTCAGATGGCACGGCGCCTTTTTGTCCTGGCACCACTGGCCGAAATTGCCCCGGACTGGCTGCACCCACTCACCGGACTCAGTGCAGCCGACATGCAGCGCCAACTTGTCGGTCGTATCCTGGGCGGTCAGGAGGCACAGCAAAGCTGTGCAAAGCAGCACTGGCACAACTAATCAACCCCAAACAAACTGCACCGTTCAACTGAAGGAACAGACATGCACCCGATCAAGCTGGTCCTGATTGCCATTCTCATCTATATCGGCTATCGTTTGCTGATCAGCCAATTCCGTAACAAATCGGATAAAAACGACTCCAAAGTAGAAAACCAGAAAGACGATCAGGCAACTGATATTATCGATACCCTGGAGGAAGACCCGGTCTGCCACAGCCTTGTTCCACGGGCCCAGGCCGTTCGCCTCCACCATGACAATAAACTACTCTACTTCTGCAGCGATAAATGCTGCAGAAAATTTCTTGACCAACAAGGAGAACAATCATGAAATTTTTTATTGATACAGCCAACATTGACGAAATCAAAAAAGGCGTGGCCATGGGCATGGTCGATGGCGTCACCACCAATCCCTCACTGATCGCCCGCGAAGACAAGCCCTTCGAGCAGATCCTCGAAGAGATCTGCGACGTTGTCGATGGACCGGTCAGTGCCGAGGTGGTCAGCCTCGATTCTGAAGGCATGATCAGTGAGGCCAGAGTACTGGCAGCCATGAGCGACAACATCGTCATCAAAATCCCGATGATCGTTGAGGGCCTCAAGGCAGTCAAAGAATTAACTGATCAGGGAATCAAGACCAACGTCACCCTGGTCTTCTCCGCCACCCAGGCCCTGCTTGCGGCCAAGGCCGGAGCCACCTATGTCAGCCCCTTTGTCGGCCGCCTCGATGATATCAGCCATCAGGGTATGGATCTGATCAGCGACATCATGGGAATGTATCAGAATTACGGTTATACAAGCGAAGTCATCGTGGCCAGTGTCCGCACCCCGCTCCACGTCCTTGACGCAGCCCTGATCGGTGCCGACATCGCCACGATCCCGCTCAAAGTCATTGAGCAGCTGGCCAAACATCCATTGACCGACATCGGCATGGAACAGTTCCTTGCCGACTGGGAAAAACGGAAAAAATAAAACAAGCCTTTTCAATGGCACGTACTGCTAAACAGCTCATTCCTGCCCTGCTCCTGGCCCTCATACTGGCCGGAGCAGGGCAGACAGAAGCGTGGGCCGGGCTCTACGCCTGTACCGATAACCAGGGACGGATTCACTACACGAATGTCGCCAACTGGTCCACATGTCGTCCGCTCAATCTCCGGCCCAACAAGGCAGCAACGCCAGCTCTGAACAACAATTCAAGCACAGCCCCATACGACCGTGAGATTACACGAGCCGGTTACCTGTATGGCCTGGACCCCCGACTCATCAGGGCCGTCATTCAAACCGAGTCCAACTTCAACCCGCAGGCCCTCTCTCCCAAAGGGGCCCAGGGGCTGATGCAGTTGATGCCGGCAACGGCCCGCGAACTGAAGGTGGACAATTCCTTTGATCCATGGCAGAATATTGCTGGTGGCAGTCGCTATCTCAAAGAGCTCCTGAGCCGCTTTGATAATCAGCTCAGCCTGGCGCTGGCCGCCTACAATGCAGGAGCCGGAAGAGTCGAGGAGACCGGTGCCATCCCGGAGATCACCGAGACGCAAAACTATGTTCGAAACGTTCTCAAGTACTACCGGCAACTGCAGCAAGAGGCAGTTGCTGTACCACTCAGCCTGAACCAATAATCTGTCATCAAGCCAAGGTACCGGATGAATCAACTGCTCACCCTGCCCAATATCCTGACCGGCTTTCGTTTCGCTCTGATTCCGGTCCTGATTGTCCTCTTTTCAGTGGAGCAAACCACCTCTATTGCCCTCTGGACCTTCTGGATTTTCGTCATCGCAGCCCTGACTGACTTGGCCGACGGCTACGCGGCCCGTAAAATGGCCAGCGAAACCGTTCTGGGTAAATTAATGGATCCACTGGCCGACAAGGTCCTGGTCACCACAGCCATGGTCATGCTTATCCCTCTGGACCGCGTCCCGGCCTGGCTCTGCCTTCTGATTATCTGCCGCGAAATCGTCATTACCGGCCTGAGAGGATTAGCCGCTTCCGCCGGCAAGGTCGTCGCTGCCGACCGGATTGGTAAAATCAAGAGTAACTTTCAGTACTTTGGTCTTGGCTTCCTGATTTTCCCGCTGAATGTCCTGCCAATCCCTTATCAATATGAGTTCGGCCTGGCCCTGCTGTATGTGGCCCTGATTACCGCTATCTGGTCAGCAGCTGAGTACTTTTATAATTTACGCACAATCTTTGTTGAGACTTCGCAGCAGGATCTTTAAAAAACAGGAAGGGCGCACACACAAAACTCCCCAGATCTGCCTCATCCAGGTCTGAGGGCGCACAAAGCACCTGATTATCCTTGACAGGGACAAAGGTCCTGCGGTAATTACAGATGCCATGCCGGAGTGGTGAAACTGGTAGACGCACGGGACTCAAAATCCCGCGGGGGCAACCCCGTGTCGGTTCGATTCCGACCTCCGGCACCATTTTTTATACCAAGAACTTCCAGTAAGTTCTTTAAAGCCCCGAGCCAACAAGGCATAGGGGCTTTTTTGTTGCCTTTTTCAGTCCATGCTGTTCCCAAAGCATCCCAAGAAAGCCATTGATTTTTGTGTGTACGTGTGTGTGTATTTCAAACAATACACGAACTGACCTATCAAGATACACACAGAAGGTGGTGGCGATGGCCAAATTGACTGTATTAGAAGTCCGTAACATGAAAGAGCCTGGTCGGCTTTCAGATGGCGGTGGTCTCTGCTACGAAATAACTAAATCGGGCGTGAAGCGCTGGCTCTATCGCTATAGGCTGGATGGCAAACAACAGATGTATGTCATTGGCCGCTACCCTAACCTCTCGCTCTCAGGCGCAAGAAAAAAGCATGAAGAAGCGCAGAGTCTTGTAAGGAAAGGTATTAACCCAGCGCTGAATAGGAAAAAGATAAAACAGGCAAACAGGGAAAAGGAAACAGCAGAAAAACAGCAACGAGCCAACTCTTTTGAATTTGTTGCGCTTGAATGGATCGACCAACAGAGAGGGGCCTGGAGCCTTAATCATGCTACTTCTGTGATCTCAACTCTGCAAAATGATGTTTTCGGTCCCATAGGCAGTAAGCCGATTGATTCAATTACCCCTCCCGAAGTCTTAAAAATCCTGAGAAAAATTGAAAACCGTGGAAGTTTGGAGATCGCTCGAAAGGTCCTGCAGCGAATGAATGCTGTTTTCCGCTATGCAGTGCAGACAGGGCGGGCGACCTACAACCCTGCCGCAGATATGCAAGGCGTTCTGAAGTCAAAAGCAGTAGAGCATATGCCAGCTGTCTTCGACAGAAAGCTGGGGCAATTGCTCCGCGACATTACTGCGAGCAAAAAAATGCATGTCACAACAAAGCTGGCGCTCCAGTTCACTGCACTCACGGCTTGCCGATCTGGCGAGGTACGTTTCGCCCATTGGGGGGAAGTTACCCTGGAAGAGAAAATCTGGGAGATTCCTGCTGAGCGCATGAAAATGAGAAGAGCCCACATGGTCCCATTATCCAAGCAGGCTGTCGCTGTTCTTCAACGCGCTGGAAAGTTATGGGGAACTGAAGGGCTTATTTTTCCAAGCGCTCGGGATAGCAACAACCCCATGAGTGATAATACCATGTCAAAGGCCTTGCGGGATATGGGATACAAAGGCATAGCAACCCCTCATGGTTTCCGTGCTTCGTTTTCCTCAATGGCCTATGAGAAATCAGGGTTTCTTGGTGAAGTCATTGAAAAATCCCTGGCCCATGAAGAAAAAAACAAAATAAAACGGGCCTACAACAGAGCGGAATACCTTGAGCAAAGAAGACAGCTTATGGTGTGGTGGGGAAAGACACTGCATTCACTTGAATATGGCGCGGAAATATTGTCGCTGAAACAAAAAATAATCTAGCCGTGGTCTTTGAGGTTCATGAAGATAATACAGGCCTGGGCTGACTATCTGGATACCTTGAAAAAGGGGGGCAAACAAAATTCTGTCCATTCAAGCAGTGAGGTGACCTTATGGTATCCGGAAGCGATATAACTGGAGATCAACGAGATGAAGGTTATAGCATCTTGCTATGCTTGAAGAAGCTTGATTATCAAAGGTCACATAACCCAAGATATGTATGGGAAGCTATCCGTATGCTCAAGAATGAACAAAGACAGGACTACCCCATTTGGGTTCGTGAGTACCTTGAACAAACTGCAATAAATTTATTAGAGAAATGTGACCGGACCGCAGCAGGGAATAATGGCTTGATACCATGCCTTGGGTTTGACAGGCTAAGCCAACTATATGAACCAGATTCAGATGATATTTGTGAAATTTATCAGATGATGGAAGAGAAAACATCAAAAGGCATATCCATTTCAAAAGCAGCAGAAGAAGTCGAACGGGAACGTTGGGACCCAAAACTAAACAAGGAGGGCATTGAACAGGATACCAAAGGAAAATCCCAAAAAACAAGGGGCTATTGGGGCGCTCATAAGATTAGAAAAATCTATAGTGAAGTGAAAAAGGTTGAACGCGAGACATGGCTAGAATCATTAGAAAACGATTGGTAACTTCCCCTTGATGGAGACCACAACCATATAGTTGAATGCAGAATCTATGAATTCGGACTCCCGTACATGTATTCTTGAATTCTCTTACCCTCCAAATTGAGACAAAACTCTCTACTTCTGTCTCAGGCATTTCATCCCAGGCCTTATAGGCTCTCTCAAGAAACGGCAATAACTGTTATTGCCATAATTCTTAAAAAGGAGAGTCTATATGAACAAAACAAATTTTCAAAAATTTTCCATTCTCCGGCGCAAGCAGGTAAATACTGATGAAAATACTTAGTATTTGCAATAGCATTAGATTTTTTTACCAAAGCATTATACGCAGATGTGATTATACCCCTCTGAGCCACATAACCAGTTCGTAAACTTTTCTTGTCGTTCTGTAAATCGGTCAAGCGCAACACGACATGTCCCGGTTCGACGATCTGATACCCTTCAAATGAATCGGGTAATAAACCGAAGGTTGTTTCGATGTCTTTTTCTATTATTTTCCCATAACTTAAAGACAACAGATTGTTTTCAATCATGCCTTTGTTCTTCACTTTATTATCTAAAAACATAGAAGACAGTAGGCCGAAAGTCCAATGCTCCGGCACCTCCCCCAGCCACTCAATCCCGGAATCCTTATATGCCTGATACCTTGGATAACTCATGACTCCTCCCTGGCCAGCATGTTCATGATCAAGCGGATCATGGTCTCTTTTTCCTTGGGATCGGACTCGGCAATGAGCAGGGTCAGTGCAGCCAGGCCCATGTCGTTGATCACCGGCTGGCCTGATTCATCAAGGAGACGCTGATTACGATGCAGGAAGTCAACAAAGAGAAAGGCGGCTGTCCGCTTGTTGCCGTCTGCAAACGGATGATTCTTGATAACAAAATAGAGAAGATGGGCGGCCTTGGCCTCCACAGAGGGGTAGGCTGGTTCGCCAAAGACAGTCTGCTCCAGGTTGCCAAGAATAGCTGCCAGCCCCTCTTCACGCTCCTGGGCAAACAGATCCGTGGCCTCCTGCCGTTTGATTAAATCGACTTTAAGGGACGCTATATTTTTTCTGGCCTCGTCAACACCCGGAAGGTTACCGCCTCTCTGCCCCTTGGGATCACTGAGTAATCCTTCATCATACTGCTGGAGCAGGAGGAAGGTCTGGGTGTAGCGGGATATAATTTCGATAAGACCCCTGCCTGCCGCAAGACTCAGTTCGGGATGCTGAGCTGTCTTGCGCACCAGCCTGAGTGCTGTTTCCAGTTCCCTGGCATTCCTCTCCAGTCTCTGCCGGTTCAGTGTCCACCCCTGGGTCAGATGCTGCTTCAAGACCCCAGTCGCCCAGATGCGGAAGCGAGTGGCAAGGCTTGAGTTCACCCGATAGCCGACAGAGATAACCGCATCCAGATTGTAATAATCGATCTGACGTCGGACCTTACGGCCACCTTCCTCTTGAACCGTTTCCATTTTGGAAACAGTTGCCTCTCTGTCAAGTTCTCCGGATTTGTAAATGTTTGTCAGATGCTTGGATATGGCTGATTTGTTTACGCCGAACAGCTCTGCCATCTGGCCTAGGTTGAGCCAGAGGGTTTCCCCTTCCATGCGGATCTCTACGCCACGGGATTGATCCTCATAGATGATCAATTCACTCACGAATGAACCTCCCGCAGAAGTTCCATAATCTCACCGCTCACCTTGTCCAGATCAGCATCTATTTCTTCCAGGGATCTTGGCGGCACATACTTATAGAAGTGACGGTTAAAAGGGATCTCATAGCCGACAATGCCAACATCACCATCCAGCTTATCTCTCTTTGACGCGTCGATCCAGGCATCCGGCACATGGGGCAGCACCTCCCGCTTGAAATACGCCTCGACCGCCTCAGACAATGGCACGTTCTCATAATCTCGCAGATCAGAAGCAGGTTCGGGGTTTCCTTTATTATCCAGGCAGATCTCAGCTTCCTCATCATGTTCGCCGATATGCTTCTGAACCAGCTTGAACTGGGCGGCGGTCAGCTTCTTGCCGCCAAGATATGAGATAAGTTGTTTCTTGAAGACCTTACGGTCGAGAATCTTCTCCTTGTCAAACATGGCAAGCGCATCCAGGGTTGCTGTCTGGAGTGGGGCGGGCCACTTGGCAAAGGGTTTGTCGGCCTGCAAGGCCTGGGTACGTTCCTGCTCTTTCGGGTGAAAGGCAAGTTGCAGGGGATGCTCCACGGTAATGCGGCGGTAGCCGAACGCTGTGGTATTGAATATCTTGCAGATCTCGGATTCGTCGTAGCGGCCATAGCTCTTTGTAATCTCTACAATATCTTCCTCGGTCAGATACTTTCGCTTGGAGCCAAGGGATTTGCGCATGGAAGACCCCATGGAAGTGGCGTTGATCAACTGGACCTTGCCCTTGCGTTCGGCATCCTTGCGGTTGGAGAGTATCCAGACATAGGTGGCTATGCCGGTGTTGTAAAACATGTCGGTGGGCATGGCCACGATGCCTTCCAGCAGGTCATGCTCCAGGATGTAGCGCCTGATCTCGGACTCGCCTGATCCCGCGCCGCCGGTAAAGAGCGGAGAACCGTTCAGGATAATGCCGATCCGGCTTCCGGCATTTCCTGAGTTGCGCATCTTGGATATCAGATGCAGGAGAAAGAGCAGGCTGCCGTCGGATACCCTGGGCAGACCTGGACCGAACCGACCATTGAACCCCTTGATGCTGTGTTCATCCTTCACCGCCTTTTCCACCTTCTTCCACTCCACCCCAAACGGCGGATTGGACAGGCAGTAGTCAAATTGCTCGCTGTAGAGTTGATCGTCGCTTAGGGTGTTGCCCAGTTTGATATTGGTCACGTCCTGGCCCTTGATGAGCATATCGGCCTTGCAGATGGCATAGGACTCCGGGTTGAGTTCCTGACCGAAATTGACGATCCTGGCCTGATCGTTGAGTTCGTAGACATATTCCGAACCGGAGGAGAGGAATCCGCCGGTCCCGGCCGTGGGATCATAGAGGGAACGGACCACGCCGGGTTTGGTGAGGACATCGTCGTCGGGCATAAAGACCAGGGAGGTGGTGAGGCGGACGATGTCGCGGGGGGTGAAATGTTCACCGGCGGTCTCGTTGGAGGCCTCGGCAAAACGCCTGATCAACTCCTCAAAGATGAGACCCATCTCATGGTTGCTTATGGTCTCCGGGTGCAGGTCGACGTTGGCGAACCGCTTGACGATGAGATAGAGGAGGTTGGCATCGGCCAGGCGACCGATGATCCCGTTGAAACGGAAGTTCTCAAAGATATCGCGAGCGTTGCGGCTGAAGTCGGCGACGTAGGATTCCAGGTTGTCGAGGGTGCCGGTCTCGCCCAGACGGGAAAGATCCATCTTGGAGATGTTGTAAAAACTCTGGCCCGATTTTCTGATCAGAAACTGCTCCAAGGGGATGTCGAGGGACTTACGGGCCTCATACTCGGTCAAAACGGCCTCCTTGGTCGGCTCCAGGACACATTCCAGACGACGGAGCAGGGTGAAGGGCAGGATTATCTTACCATATTCGGACTGTTTGAAATCGCCCCGGAGAAGGTCGGCGACCGACCAGATAAATGCGGCTGTGGATGAGAAGTTCATAGATCGTTCCCTATATTATATCCGAAAGTCTTTCAGCGACATGAGCGAGCCATACCGGAGCAAGGGGCTATCATACTTGGTTGTGGCTGGCTGGTACGGTCCAGCCATGCTGATTTATTAGCAAGCAGCATGGACATGCCGGGAAACATGAGCAGGCACCCGGAGTTATTCAGACTATCGCCTTCAATAATGAAGCCAATCGCTGATGAATATTTGCCGCGCTCTTTGCCGTATGAGATGGGTCTCGCTGATGTTGAGGAAATCTGGTATCCGCCCAAATCAATGTGTAACCGTTTGATGTATCAGTATGACTCTTTAAAAATGCATCGTCAAGGTGTGTCAATGCAGTCATACATCCTGTATTACGCTGGAAGACATGCTGCGTGGGTAAAATGTTCAGGTAAACAGTGAAGTCACCACTTGTCCGAGCAACTGGGGCCATGCCTGCCTGTTGGACGCCAGGTTTTGCCAGGTCACCATTTATTTTCAATAATCGTGAAATAAATTTGGCACATGGCAACTGGATACGTTAGTATTTTTAATGTTACATGTTAAGGAGACACGGCAGTCTCACCAATCAACCACCCCGAGAAACTTAACTGCCCGGAAAATTGATGATATTAAGAATCAAGAGGGCTGGTCACACCCAATATATTCTTGCCGCTCACATGGGTGTAGATCATGGTGGTTTGGAGGTTGCTGTGCCCAAGAAGTTCCTGGATTGTCCGGATGTCGTATCCCTTTTGTAAGAGATGGGTGGCAAAACTGTGGCG
>JACNLK010000045.1:0-136 GCA_014381505.1 Candidatus Desulfatifera sulfidica
CACCCCCCTGCGCTTACAATTTCTGTCTCCTTTTATTCGTTGAACGTTCAACAAACATCGAAATTCTGATGACGCCATCTTGGGGGATCCCATATCTGGCAGAGTGGTGTTGATTTCATCCAGTGTGTTTTTTTTT
>JACNLK010000045.1:164-13554 GCA_014381505.1 Candidatus Desulfatifera sulfidica
TGCCATTGGCAATGGAGCGCATGGTTCCGCGTAGGATTTTACCGCTTCGGGTCTTGGGCAGTCGGGCTACGGGCGAAGACTCGCGGAAGCAGGCAATGGGGCCAATTGCTTCGCGAACCATTTTGACCAGTTCTGTCTTGATCTCATCAGGGTCACGTTCAACTCCGGCCTTGAGGACAAACAGCCCCACAGGCTGCTGCCCTTTGAGTTGATCGTCAATGCCGATGACCGCGCATTCTGCAATGTCCTGGTGGGTGGAAATGACTTCTTCCATGGCTCCCGTGGATAAGCGATGTCCTGCAATATTGATCACGTCGTCCATTCGGCCCATGACGAAGACATAGCCGTCTTCATCGATATAGCCACCATCGCTGGTCTCGTAATAGCCGGGGAAGGTGGCCATGTATGATTTGATAAAGCGTTCTTCATTTCGCCACAATGTGGCCAGAGTACCGGGTGGCAGAGGCAATTTGATGACAATGTTACCTTCCTCGCCTGCGGCTGCCTCATTCCCCTCATTGTCAAGGATTCGAACGTCAAAACCGGGTACTGGGCGGGTGGGTGAGCCAGCTTTGACAGGCAGCGCTTCGATGCCACGGCAATTGGCGACAATGGCCCAGCCTGTCTCTGTTTGCCACCAGTGATCGATGACCGGTACCTGGAGCAGGTTGGATGCCCAGTGATAGGTGTCGGTGTCGAGCCGTTCACCGGCCAGATACAGGGCCTTAAAACAATCCAGATCGTACTTTTTGATCAACTCACCCTGGGGGTCTTCTTTTTTGATCGCCCGAAAGGCGGTGGGAGCGGTGAATAAGACTTTGACCCGGTGCTCGGAGATCACCCGCCAGAAAGCCCCGGCATCTGGTGTACCGATGGGTTTGCCCTCATAAATGACGGTGGTTGCTCCTTTGAGCAGAGGGCCGTAAATAATGTATGAGTGGCCCACAACCCAGCCCACATCTGAGGCTGACCAGAAGACATCGCCAGCATTGATGTCATAGATATTTTTCATGGACCAATGCAGGGCGACTGCATGGCCGCCGTTGTCGCGCATGACACCCTTGGGCATCCCTGTGGTGCCGGATGTGTAAAGGATGTAGAGCGGGTCGGTGGCGGCAACGCTTACGCAGGATGCTGGGCTGGCGGAAGCTGTCAGCTCCTGCCAATCGAGGTCACGACCGGGTTGTAATTCGGCCTGGATAAAATCACGTTGGAAAATGATGCAGTGTTCCGGTTTGTGCACGGACTGCTCTATGGCCCGGTCCACCAGAGGCTTATAGCTAAGGGTCTTTTTGCCTTCAATGGCACCCGATGCGGTAATCAGTATTTTCGGCTGGGCATGTTCGATGCGTAGCGCTAACTCACTGGCGGCAAAACCGCCAAAGACCACGGAATGGACGGCACCAATGCGGGCGCAGGCAAGCATGGCCACGGCCGCTTCGGGAATCATAGGCATATAGATAATGACCGTGTCACCTTTGGTTACGCCCTGAGTTTGTAATGCCCCGGCAAAATGGGCCACCTGGTTCTGAAGTTCATTGTAGCTGATTTTGCGGACGGTATTCGTGACCGGGCTGTCGTAGATGATAGCGGTTTGATCCCCGCGACCTTGGGCCACATGGCGATCAACGGCGTTATAGCAGGTGTTGAGCTCAGCGCCGGCAAACCATTGGGCAAAGGGAGGTCTGGTGTAGTTCAGGACCTTGTCCCAGGGTTTGTCCCAGTCAATTCCCTGGGCGGCCTCGGCCCAGAAGGTTTCGGGAGAGTTGATGCTTTCTGCAAAAAGAGTATTGAGTTTGCTCATGTGAATGGCTCCGTAGATTCAGCAGTCCAAGAGGAGGAACGGTATCAAGTTATATAAAGCTATTGTTTATACCTGAAAAAGTTCTCATGATCAAGTGTGGCTGGCCATGATGGAAGGTTCTTGTGGCCTTGACAAGCAAGATGTACTGGAGATTGGTAATCATTCTTTGCTTGTTGTCGGGTTGAGGGTCTGGTATATTGATCAATTGAATGAGAATGATTCGAATTCGCTTGAAGGACGTAATAGAGCGTATAACTCTTCAGCGTAAACTGTGAATTATCATTATCTCCGGGCTGTAACTATTGATGCAATGGGTGTCTGCTTGTCTGGTTTGTCGTTTCGATTGAGTCTGTTCTGTGTCCTCCTCCTGTTTGCGGTTCGTCCAGCTGGGGCCATGAGTGAGGCTGACTTGAGCATTGCTCTGGTTCAGGAACTTGAGAATGCTTCGACGGTCATGGATCGGGGAGCCCCACACCGGCTGCCACGGCCGGGGCAGGAAAATGTGCACATTAATGCGTTATATAATCAGCATTTTTCCAAACCCCTGTGGGTCGATATCAACGGTCCCGGTCCGCAGGCGTCAGTGATACGTATGTTTCTGGAGCAGGCCGACAGGGAGGGATTGAACCCCGATGATTATGGGGTTCAGGAGATTCAACAGGAGTGGCAGGGAAGAGATCTCGAATCCCTGGCGCGGCTTGATATCCTCCTTACCCGTGGTTTGGTCGACTATATCTATGATATTCGTTACGGACGAATCCGACTGAATGAGAGTGACTCGATCAATGTTACCGAGGTCCGGAATGAGCACTTTGACAGTGTAGAGGTGATCAGTGAAGTTCTGGCTCTGCCTGACCTGGCTGCCTACATCGCTTCACTGCCGCCGGTGCATCGCTATTATCAGGGGTTGAAAGAGATGCTTGCCCGGTATCGCCAGCTGGAGGATGAAGGGGGCTGGGGAAAGATAATGGATGGGCCGATGATCCGGCCTGGTGATCAGGACGATCGGATTCCGGCTGTGCGTGCACGGTTACTGGCCACTGGTGACCTGGCCCCGAAAGCCTTTTCTGGAAATATGTACGAGAATAAACTGGAATTGGCCGTACGTCGTTTTCAGAAGCGGCATGGACTGGCCAGTGATGGAGTCATTGGGCCACAGACTCGATGGGCCATGAATATCCCGATTCGGGAGGTGATCCGTCGCATTTCTCTGAATATGGCCCGCTGGCGCTGGCGGGAGCATGACTTGGGAGGTCGCTATGTGTTGGTCAATATCGCCAATTATCATCTTCTTGCCGTGGATGGTGAAGAGGTCGAGTTGGACATGGCGGTTATTGTTGGTCAGGAACAGTATCAGACCCCGGTCTTCAGTGATATGATCAAATACCTGGAATTTAATCCCTATTGGAATATTCCAACGTCCATTGCCCGTGATGAATATTTACCTCAACTCCAGCAAGACCCCTGGGATCTGATTCATAATAATATACGTCTCTTTTCTGATTGGGGAGAAGAGGCCTTGGAGCTGGATTCAACGGAAATTGACTGGCAGCGGATCACGCCCGAAGAGATGGAACGCTTTAAGCTTCGTCAGGACCCCGGGGCCTGGAATGTTCTGGGTCAGGTGAAATTTATTTTCCCCAATCATTATGCCGTCTATCTCCATGATACTGTGTCCCCCCAGCTCTTTGATCGAGCGGAAAGAGACCTCAGTCATGGTTGTGTCCGTGTGAGCAATCCACTTGATTTGGCCGACTTTGTTCTTGACGGAATGCGGACAGGGTGGGATAGGGATTGGGTCCATGAGCAATTGGCCGGGGGGGACAATGTGATCGTCGTCATCCAGGAACCTCTGCCTGTTCATATAACTTATCAGACGGCATGGGTTGACAAGGAAGGGGCTTTTCGTTTAAATAAAGATATTTATGGTCGCGATCAACGTTTGATTGAGGCCCTGTTTTCCGTTGATGAGTTGAGTGAGAATGTAATGTGAGATCAATTCAGTGAATATCCAATTGGCTGCCTTGATACATTGTCTTTTCACTCAGGATATTCATTGCGCTCAAAATTTTATCCTCGGAATATGGATGAGATGCCTGCGGTAAAATTTTTCGCGTGCCTGGATCGTGAACGAAACCCCTATTTTTTAAAAGTATCTCGACTGCTTATTATATTTTTATGAAAGAATCTGTAGAAGAAGTGTCGCGCCTGAGTCGGCGCAGTTTTCTTCTTGCCTCGGCTCAGCTGGCTGGAGCTCTGTGGGTAGTTGCCCCTGTGGAAAGTCTGGCAGTACCGATACTGAAGGCGGAAGCAGAGAAGAAAAAACGTGATCGTCGACTGTTGACTATCAAGGCAGAATCTCGTGTTCGCAAGAAAGCAATTACCTTGCATAATTTGAACACCGGGGAGCATCTTGAGCTTTTTGCCCGGAGCGGTCGAGAGCGGAATGATGAGTGCCAGGGACAGGTTCAGAAGTTTCTTCGTGATCATCGAACCGGTGAGCAGCATGCGATTGATCCGGACCTGATTGATATATTGGCTGATATCCAGTATGCCTGTGACCGTCGAGGGGTCTTCGAGATTCTTTCTGGTTATCGTTCTCCCAAGACAAATACCATGCTCCGTAAAAGGAGTAATAACGTGGCTCGTAAGAGTTATCACATGACCGGTCAGGCCATTGATATTCGCTTTCAAGGTCTTTCAACCCGTGAACTGCGTAATGTTGCCCGGTCGCTGAAGCGTGGTGGTGTCGGCTATTACCCCAAATCCAGTTTTGTCCACATTGATACCGGCCCCGTCCGCACCTGGTAATTGATAACGGTGCAGGATCAGTCAGAATGAGCAAATCTGAATTATTTTTGAACAGTGACATCCTCTGAGATCTTTTTTATCTACCTTGCTGAATAGTTGTTGCAGAATATATTGCTGAATAAGGCAATAAAACGGGCGGTTCTGAGTTATCGGAACCGCCCGTTTTATTTTGTACGTCGGCAGGGTAGCCTTCACCGTAAGCTTCCCTCGAAGAAAAAAACTATTTTGTCCATAGCACTCTTCAGTCAAGCCGGTTTCTGAAATTGGCCAGACTGCCTGGGTGATGCATTTCGTCTTCCATGTCCATGGTATGGCAGACGGCACAGCCACGGTCGGCTGATATGGGGTAGGGTGTGCCCTGGTATTGCAGGGGTTGGAGGACAGCTGCCTGGCCGTTGCCCTCACTGTCTGCCGGATAGATGCCATGGGTTGGACCATGGCAGGAGGTGCAGCGTAAAACACCAGCCTCATCTGTGCGGTTGTGAAAGAGACCTGCAGAATCCGTGGTCCAGGTGTTGAATCCGTCCATGGTTTCGGGTGGAGCAAAGTCTTCGTGGCAGTTGAGGCAGTCGGGCTGCATGGTCCAGGGTGTTCGGGCCACTATTTCATTCTGATCAACCTCCCCGGTCCCGGCAAGTTGATTCAAGCGTTTGACAGCCATTTTCTTGCCTTGGGCTGCCTCATGTTTCAGGAGGCTTGCGGCGTGGTCGCTGATTGTGCCGTGGCAGTTGCCGCATTCCAGACCCAGGCCTGCGTGCAGACCATCAAAGGTGTTACTGGCCGATGCAAAGTTGCTTGCGTGGCAGTAATTGCAACTCTCAAAGTCAAAGGCGAGAAAGCCTGCGTGAAAACCGTGCATGGCGGCTGAGAGGTTCAGGGTATCCGGTTGACCTGGCTGGTTGCTGCTTTTGTGGCAATCGCTACAGGTGATGATTGTACCGGTCCTGTGTGCTTCCGCAAGACTGGTATTGCTGCGTCGATCATGGGAGGCCAGGATGTGAGTGGCAGTTTCTCGTGAGAGACCCGCTCCAGTCGTACTCCACGAGCCTCCGTGGCAGCTGCGGCAGCCGAGTTCTGTGGATATCCTGATCCGGGTCGTGGTCTGGGCGATTTCTTGTCCGTCTTGAGTAGCCGTCAGTTCGGCGATCACGTGCGGGCTGAAGGGATTCCGGGCCGGGTTTAAACCGGGGAGTTGGGCACTGTAGACCCCGTCTCCGTTACCTTTCAGCTGGCCGCTCAGGAGGGGCTGATGGTTCAAGATCCTGTAGCTTATGGTGACGTTATTAGCAATTACACTGGGGCTGGGGGATCGTTCAATGAGTTGGGCCTGAAGTGTGGGAGGAGCAAAGGAAAGATCAATCCCTGAGAGAGCAGGTTGAGAGCTCATGGTCATGCTTCGGTCTGTACTGGCCAGCAGGACATGGGTGGCCGTCTCCGGATCAAAGGGGAGCGGGGCACTTGTGTCAATGGCCGCGGTCAGGCCTGTATCTGAGCGTGGTGGGGTCAGGTTGTTGGTCAGGTAATCGGCCAGGATGGTCTGCTCCTGCTTGTTGCCGGGGAAAGGCGGCATATAGGGATTTGTGCTGCCCATGGCAGCCAGAAAGGAGCCCATGGTCTCCGGGGTAAAGGTCGCAACCCGCGGGCGGATGTCGTTCAGCGGACCGCCTGCAGAGTGGCAGGGGAGGCAGAGGAGATTGAAGAGCTCGCGGCCTGCATCTTTCTGGTTGTCGACTGTGACGGTACGATTTTTGACCCAACGGGCGGTGTTGAGGACGCCCTGGGCCTGAACCGTGGCGAGGTCATCTTTGAGGATGGAGTTGGAGTAGAGATAGTTGTGGATGATATAGGGTCTTCGTCCGCCTTCACGGATGAATTCAAAGCTACCGATATAGCAGAAGCCGCAGAAGAGCAGGATGAGGGCCAGGGGCCTTTGGATGGCCATGGGCCGAACCACCGCGAGAATCAGACCCAGACCGACAAAGACCGGAGAGAGCCAGGTGAAGAGGAAGAGGAATATCTTCAGTTCCGGCGCGGTCTGGAAGATCATCTCCTGCTGAGCCGCAGGCAGGGCTGCCTTGTACCACAGGGCCGAGAGGATCAGCAGGGCCAGAGGGATAAGGAGCCAGCGGCCGCAGTAGGCGACCAGGGTGTGGCGAACCTCACGATCTTTGATCCAGGTACTGGTCAGCAGGCCAAAGAGACCGGCGATCATCAGGGCCAGGAAGGTGCGAAAAAACAGGGCAGGCCAGAAGGTGGGGTTGAAAAAGCCACTCCAGAAATTGCGATTCTCAAGCCAGGCCCCGGGAGTGAGCATGTAGTCGATGATGCCGTTGATGAGAAAGAGCGACATCCAGGCACAGCCGAAATAGATCCAGCCCAGGAGCATATGGCGGCGGGGGCTGAGGCGATCAAAGGTATAATAATAAAAAAGGATGGACACGATTTCGGCCAGGAAAAAGACCCACTCCGCGGCCCAGGCAAAGACAAAGGTGTGGATCAGGTGCGAGGTGGCCGTGGGGTTGAGCAGAGAAATGGTCAGCCAGATGCCGACGCCGGTCATGGCCCCGAAGACCATGGTCAGGATGAGGAAGAATTTGGCATGACGGCGGACATAGTCCATTATGGCGTTGGAGTTTTCGGCCAGGGCCTTGCGTTCCATGAGGACCAGGAATAGACCACCACCCACGGCAAAGTGAGAAATGAAGACATGGACGACGGCGATCAGGGCAATGAGAAAACCGCCGCCAAAGGCATCGAGCTGCCAGATGGGATAGTTCATGAGCGGGCCTCCTTGGTGTCAGCTTGGGTGCTGGAAGTAACCAGACGGATTATGAACCAGATCAGCCAGAGACCACCCGCCAAGGTCAGGAGGAAGAAAAAGAGGGGGGAGTATTGAAAAGCAGTGACCGCCGGTTCAGTTGTGCTGATCCAGGGATTCAGCAGCAGGCTCCGCACCAGTTCACGAACCAGAACCATGGCGGTAAGGGTCAGCAGGGTCCAGAAGGCTGTGGCCCGAACCCGGAGGGTGCCCGCAGCGATCAGGGCCAATATGGCAGTGGCGATTCCCAGGAGCAGGAAAAAAATGAGTAGACTGCCGGTGAATCCGGAGGCGCTGCGCACGCCTTCAGGCAGGCTGCCGAAGTACCAGAAACCAAAGGCAAAATTAAGCATGGTTGCTCCTGAAAACCAGCGCAGATCAGCTGGGATCAGTTGTGCAGAGTCGCTGTTGCCACGCCTGGCCTGCCAGTCGTGCCACAGTGCAAGGCCAAGACCTGCCACTGCGATGGAACCGAGAACCGAGTGAATAAAACGGGGGAACAGGGTTGGGTCGGAAAGGTTCAGGATCAGCCCCTCTGGTCGTTCAAAATAGGCCGTCCAGGCGGGAGGATTCAGCATCAGGCTCAGGTTGCAGGTGAAGATGAAAGCAACACCCAGCATCAGGATGGCGATCAGCCCGCTGATCACAGTGTGCCAGTTGCTCAGGCATCGGAAATTAAAACTGTAAAAATAGCTGGTGCCATAGGCCGCGATCAGCAGGGGCATAATCAGGAGCCAGAATGAGGCCATGAGGACGGAACTGGTATAGATGAACTGTCCATGTAAGACTTGCAGAAAGAGCAGCGGGGCGACCCCGAAATTGACGGCAAAGGCGACGGAAAATGGAATCTTGTGCGCGGTGTCTTCCAGAAGATCTGCCGGGTACTGTCCCCGGACATGGCGGAAGAAATTGATCAATGTGCCACCAAGCATCAGGTTCATGGCGATCAGATGAAAAAGAAACGTCGCAGTGAGAAAGATTTGAAACCATCCCCAGGGAACCTGGAGTGGATCGGCGGCAGGAATCAGTTGTAGCGGGTTCATAAGGTCTCCTTGCACCTTGTTTTTTTGGGGGGGAGCGCAGAATAGCTTACTCTTTTCAGTTATATGAGAACAAAAGATGAAAAGCAAAAACTTTTCCATTACTAGGAATTGTTCTTGACTGGGAGTTGTTCGTGCGATAGAAGATATACATGTATGGTCGCGTAAGGGCGATTGTCGCAGGTGCTATGGGTTGGAGAGAGCTGCTCGAGTAGAATAGCGAATTGGCTCTTTGTCACCGGCTCTGTTCTGTGCATATCAGATAAAAAGGAAAGAGGAATGATTGAGGAGGCAAATTTGATAACAGGACCAGGTGGGCAGCAGAGTTTGTTGCGACGGGTCACTCGTTTTTACTATGACGGCTTTCGCCGAATGACCGTGGGCCGGACCATGTGGAAGATTATTCTGCTCAAACTGTTCATCATGTTCGGGGTGCTGAAGCTTTTCTTTTTCCCCGATTTTCTAGCCACTGAATTCAGCAGCGATCAAGAGCGGGCTGGTCATGTTCTGGAAGAAATTACCACCAGGTCAGTCCTGAATCAGTAGCCTGAACTCACTTTGACATGGCCGGTCATGGTCAATGATGGATTTGCCGAGAGTTTCATAACAAAGGGTAGAAGGAGGAAAATGTATGATTGATGTGGATATCAGTCTGGTGAACTGGTCGCGGGCGCAGTTTGCGCTCACTGCCATGTATCACTGGGTTTTTGTGCCCCTGACACTGGGACTTTCGTTTCTCTGTGCCTTTTTTGAGTCCATCTATGTGCGGACGGGCGATGAGAAATGGAAGTCTTTGACCCGCTTCTGGATGACCCTGTTTGGGATCAATTTCGCCATTGGCGTTGCCACTGGCATCATCCTTGAGTTTCAGTTTGGCACCAACTGGTCCAACTATTCGTGGATGGTCGGTGATATCTTCGGGGCTCCACTGGCCATTGAAGGCATCTTTGCCTTTTTTCTTGAGGCGACGTTCTTTGCAGTCATGTTTTTCGGCTGGAACAGGGTCTCTAAGGGATTTCATCTTTTCTCCACCTGGATGGTCGCGGTTGGCTCCAATCTCTCGGCCCTGTGGATTCTTGTGGCCAACGGCTGGATGCAGGACCCCGTGGGCATGGTCTTTAATCCCGAGACTGTCCGTTTTGAGATGGAGAACTTCTGGGCCGTGCTCTTTTCACCTACGGCTGTGGCCAAGTTTACCCATACCACCAGCTCTGCCTTTGTCCTGGCTTCGCTCTTTGTCCTGACCATTTCCTCCTGGTATCTCATCAAAAGAAAACATCAGGAGATGGCTAAACGATCCATTGTTGTGGCCTCAATATTCGGTCTTCTGGCTTCGGTCTATGTTGGCTATACCGGTGATGAATCGGCCTTTACCGTGTCTTCGTCTCAACCCATGAAACTGGCAGCGATTGAGGGCTTGTATGAGGGTGAGGAGAGTGCCGGGTTGGTGGTGGCCGGGATGCTCAATCCGGCCAAGAATCCGGGTGACGATCTTGACCCCTTCCTCTTTGAAATGAAGATCCCCGGTCTGCTCTCCATCCTTGCCAATCGTGAACCGGGATCTTTTGTGCCGGGTATCGATGATCTGGTTTACGGCAATGAGGCCCAGGGAGTCATGGGTGTGGACGATAAAATGAAATTGGGTCAGACTGCGGTCGCTGATCTTGCTGCCTATAAAGAGGCACGGCGTGATGGCGATGCGGGTGCTGCCGAGGCAGCCCTGGTGCGCTTCGGGGAGAACAGCGAGTATCTGGGCTACGGCTATTTGAGAACTCCGGAAGAGGCGGTACCACCCGTGGCCATTTCTTTCTATGCCTTTCACGTTATGGTTGCCCTGGGCAGCTTTTTCCCAATCCTCTTTCTGGTTTATCTGTTTTTCCTTTTCAGGGGAAAACTGGAGGAGCAGCGCTGGCTCCTTCCTGTGGGACTGGTGTCCCTTCTGTTGGGAGCCATTGCCCAGCAGTCAGGTTGGGTCGTGGCTGAGGTTGGTCGTCAGCCATGGGCCATTCAGGGGATGATGCCGGTTTCTGTGGCGACCACCAATGTTGGAGTGGGTAATGTTCAGACCACTTTTTTCATGTTTGTCGGTCTTTTTACCCTGCTCTTCATCGCCGAGGTGAAGATCATGCTCAAGCAGATTTCCATCGGACCGGAGGGCCATTGATATGTTTGGTAATTTAGAATACACAACCCTGCAGCAGATCTGGTGGCTGCTCTGCTCTGTGGTGGGGTCACTTTTTCTTTTTCTCAATTTTGTCCAGGGAGGCCAGACCCTGCTCTGCCAGGTGGCCAAAAATGATCTGGAAAAGAGTCTGGTTGTCAATTCTCTGGGTCGTAAATGGGAGTTGGCTTTCACCACGCTGGTTCTGTTCGGGGGAGCCCTGTTTGCCGCCTTTCCCAAGTTCTATGCCACCAGCTTTGGCGGTGCTTACTGGGTGTGGATGATCATTCTCTTCACCTTTATCATCCAGGCGGTGAGTTATGAATATCGTAAAAAACCCGATAATTTTCTTGGAACCCGTACCTATGAGATGTTTCTCTTTATCAACGGTTCCTTGGGATTACTCTTGATCGGGGCGGCGGTGGCCACATTCTTCAGTGGTTCAAACTTCACCCTTAACCTCTATAATCAGGTCACCTGGAACCACCCGCTCCTGGGCCTGGAAGCGGCCTTTTCTCTGTTTAATCTCTCACTCGGTTTCTTCCTGGTTTTTAATGCCCGGGTCCTTGGTGGAATGTATCTGCTCAATAACATAGATTTTACTGAGTTGGATGTATTTCAGGGGCGACTGCGACGAGCGGTATGGATTAATTTCTGCTGTGCCCTGCCATTTCTTCTCTATGTCCTGATTTCTCTTCTGCTCCGCAAGGGGTACGGGATTGGAGACAACGGCGTTATTGAATTGGTGGCTTATAAATATCTGGGGAATTTGCTGGCTATGCCTCTTGTTCTGGGTCTACTGCTCACCGGTCTGATTCTGGTGATTCTCTCGGTCTGGCTCACTGTTTATCGGACCAGTTTCCGTGGCATCTGGCCCGGTGGTTTGGGGACAGTCCTGGTGGGGTTGTCTCTGTTTAGCCTGGCCGGCTTGAATCAGACAGCCTTTTATCCTTCACTGACAGATCTTCAGTCAAGCCTGACTATCTACAACGCCTCATCCAGTCAGTATACCTTGACTGTGATGACCTATGTGGCTCTGATGATCCCTCTGGTTCTCGCTTATATCGCGTATGTGTGGCGGCAGATGGACGGCAAAAAATTGACCGCCCGTGAAGTCACAGAAGAAGAATCTTACTAAAGGGTACTTTGGGTACCCCAAATATGGAGATGATAATGACGACGAGTATATTAATTCTGGCCTGGGGCGCGGTGATTGTTGTTTCTTATCGCGGGGCCCTGTTTGCTCTGAAACGTCTCGATTTATTGTAGGGTGTTTGGGTACGCCTGCAGCTATTGTAATGGGCGTTTGAAGAGTATTAGAGCAATTTGGTTGAGGAGGAAATATGACGATCATGACGTATAATAAACGACGGGGAACTTTGACTGCGCTGGCCTGTGGGTGTGTCCTGCTGGTGCTGAATCTGGCTACGGCGGCGCTTGCTGGTGCGCCTGCCCCCACAGGCCCTGAGACCATTGACCTGAAAGAGGCCTTTCAAGTGGAAGGGAGAAAGGAGGCGGTGATCTTCCCTCACCACCTCCATCAGGCAGTAACGGCCTGTGCCAAGTGTCACAAGAATGAGGCCGGTGGCGGTGAACTGGTGGTGAGCCTTGAGAATCTCTCCGGTACCCGGAACGATTTCCATACCCAGTTCTGTTGGCCCTGTCACAAGGCGGAAAAGGTCCCCAAGGGAACCTCCTGCTCCACCTGCCACAAGAAACAGTAACGGATAAAGACGGTCATCTCATTTCTTTGACAAGGGGGGGCGGAAATGGAAAAAACTCAGGTCCGGGTTATTCTCAGGATGGACACTGCTGGGAGCTCAGGATGTTCTTCAGGGCAAGGATCACCTTGGTTGCCTCTTTTTTGCTGAGTGCTTTAACCCTGTCCTTCCCATAATATTTCCTGAGAAAATTGTGTAGATGAACCGGGTCCCAGCCAAGATCGGCCAGAAGGTGGTTGATATACAGTTTCTGTCGGAGGGTGAGGCCATGCCGGGTGACCCGGTAATGGCTGCTCCTGGCAAAGAAACGCATCAGACGCCGAAAACTATCCTCGTCCAGATCCCGGGCCGAGCGCACTCCGGCCACCTGCTCCAGCATGTCCCTGTATTCCAGGTCGCTCAGGTTGAGTTCTCGTTTGACGATATGAATGACGGCCAGTTTTTTGTGATCCAGCAGGGTCATTTTCGCCACCTCCTGCTGACCTCCCGCATGAAGCCATTGAGATCGCCCTTGATCTCAATGGTGCCTGACATCTCTCTGGTCTCTGCTTCGATCATGATTTCTTCCCTCCTTTTACTGTATCGCAGCACAGGGGCGGAAGGCAAAATAAATATCTCTGTTTCTATTCCCTGATTGTATTGGCTCTTACTGGTGCCAACTCATGTCCTGATTATCACGCCATGGTTTCTGCAGGTGGTTGGGTGATCAGGACTTTATTGATATTCCGGCTTGACATTTACACTTCTTTTCTTCCATCATGAAGAGAGGAAAGAAGAAAAACAACTGCGCCTGGCTGATGGCAGACAGGTGTCTGCAGTCCGGAAGACGAGGAGTGGCGGGGGGAAATGGGAGGAGGCAATATACATGTTGGGGGGGGGGGGGGGGGGGGGGGGGGGAGGGGGGGGGGGGAGACACCGAGTCCCGGGGCCGGGGGCCCTCGGGGCCTTTTCGCGGGGCGGGGGGGGGGGGGCAGAAGCCCTGTGATGTCCCTGGGGGGAGCCCGGGGGGGGGGGGGGGGTGTGTAGGTGCAGTAG
>JACNLK010000045.1:13564-49469 GCA_014381505.1 Candidatus Desulfatifera sulfidica
TTTACCACGAGACATGAAACCCTTGATCGGGAATTATATCTTCGTATTTCGGATCAAGGGTTTCATGTCTCGTGGTAAATGGAGGGCAAGACCCTGATCCTGGAGCCCGGAGCCCTGCGTGCCTTTCTCATGGGCCGGGATGAGCGGATCAAGACCCTTGAGATCTCTCTGGCCAGACCCGGGGAGTCGGTCAGGATGATCTGTGTCAAGGATGTGATTGCCCCCTGGTGGAAGATGGGTGATTTCCAATCCGGCGCGGGACGGCTTCAGGTGCTGCGCAACTGTGCTGTGGTCACCTGTGGCCGGATTGTCGGTTTTCAGGAGGGGATCATCGATATGAGCGGACCCGGGGCCCTTTATTCGCCCTTTGCCGGGACCATCAATATCGTCCTTGAGGTTGAGGTGGTTGCGGGCCTGAGTCCCCATGCCCATGAAGAGGTGCTCAGAGAGGCCGGTCTGGCCGCGGCAACATTTGCGGGCCAGCCCCTCAGGGATGTGGAGGCGGATGAGATCCTGACCTGGCCGTCTGAGGCAGACTCGTCAATGTTTTCTCACCTGCCTCGGGTGGCCTATCTCTACCCCCTGCTCAGCCAGGGCCTGTTGCATGACACCTATGTCCTGGGCGAAAACGCCAATGCGGGATTGCCCAGACTCATATCCCCGGCCCAACTCCTGGACGGGGCCATCATCTCGGGTAATTGTGTCTCCGCCTGTGACAAAAACACCACCTATCATCACCAGCACAATCCCATCCTCCACGAGCTCTGCCGTGAGCATGGGCAGAGCCTGAATTTTGTCGGCACGGTCATCACCCATGAGCCCACCCGCCTGGCCGCCAAAGAGGCCGCGGCTGCCGGGGCCAGTGAACTGATTCGCTCCCTGGCCCCGGACGGGGTGATCATCTCCAAGGAGGGCTTCGGTAACCCGGATACGGATCAGATGATGCTGATCCGCACGCTGGAACAGGCCGGGATCAAGACCGTGGCCCTCACCGATGAATATGCGGGTCCGGATGGCTGTTCCCAGTCCCTGGCCGATGTGACGGCTGAAGCCGATGCCATGATCTCGGTGGGCAACGCCAATGAACGAATTGTCCTGCCCCCCATGCAGCGGATATACGGACCGGTCAAGGATTTGAACAAACTGGCCGGTGCCTGTCCCCAGGGTCTGCGTCAGGACGGTAGTCTGGAGATTGAATTGCAGGGGATCATGGGGGCCACCAATCAACTGGGCTTTCAGCCGCTCAGATGCAGGGAGGTGTGATGATGTCGGATCGATACCGGATTATTCATTGCCTGAACCAGTTCTTCGGCGGTCTGGGTGGAGAGACCGAGGCCGGTCTGGCCCCGGTGCTGCAGAAAGGGTCCAGAGGGCCGGGCCAGCTGTTGGAGCGTCTGTTTCCCGGAGCGGAGATTGCGGCCACCCTGATCTGTGGCGATAATTATATGGCCACGAACACTGAGACGGCCCTGGAGGAGGCCCTCTCGCTGCTGGCCCCTTATTTTACCGGGGCTGAGGCCGAGCGTCCCTCTCTCTTAATGGCCGGTCCGGCCTTTGCGGCCGGGCGCTACGGCATAGCCTGCGGGGCCATCTGTCAGGCAATAGCGGAGCGTTTCGGAATTCCGGCCCTGACCGGTATGTTTCCGGAGAATCCGGCGGTTTCCCTGTATCGGAAAGAGGTGCTGATTGTCCGCACGGCCCAGGATGTCATGGGCATGGAGGCGGCCCTGCGGGACATGGCCTCTTTGGCCGGCAAACTCCTGAGGCGGGAGGAGATCCTGCCCGAGCAGGACAACTATCTGGTCCAGGGGCGACGCAGGAATGTTTTTGATCCTGAGACCGGGGCCAGGCGGGCGGTGCGGATGCTCCTGCAAAAGATGAGACACGAGCCCTTTGTGAGCGAGTATGCCATGCCCACTTTTGATCGGGTCACCCCGGCAGCGCCGGTGGCGGATATGGGCAAGGTCAGACTGGCCCTGGTGACTTCAGGCGGAATTGTCCCTCAAGGAAACCCGGATCGGATTCAGGCCGCCAGCGCCCAAAGTTTTGGCACGTATCCCCTGAAGGGACTGAGTGCGCTGAGTTCGGTCACCCATCAGAGTGTCCATGGCGGTTACGATCCCACCTGGGCCAACGCCGATCCCAACAGAGTCCTGCCCCTGGACGCGGTCCGGGAGCTGGAGACGGAAGGGGCCTTTGGCAGCCTGCATGAATTTTATTATGCCACCGTGGGCAATGCCACTTCGGTGGCCATGGCCCGGAGCTTTGGACGGGAGATTGCTCAGCGGCTGCTGGCCGATGGGGTGCAGGCGGTCATCCTCACCTCCACCTGAGGGACCTGTACTCGTTGCGGGGCAACGATGGTCAAAGAGATCGAGCGGGCAGGGATACCGGTGGTCCATGCCTGTTCCATCGTTCCCATTTCCCTGACGGTGGGAAGCAATCGTATCCTCCCCACCATTGCCATCCCCCATCCTTTTGGTGATCCGGAAATGGGTTTGGCCGAAGAAAAGGGTCTGCGCAGAGCCTTGGTGGAGAAAGGGCTCAAGGCCCTGGCTACCGGGATTGAAGGGCAGACCGTTTTTTCCTGACCCTGTCTTTCCTCCAGCGCAATGATCGAGGCCTTATCAGCCCCGGCGGATCTCCTCCATGAGCTGTCTGATCTGCGCCTGTTTTTCATCTTCCAGTTCCAGTTCACACATGCCCATTTCTCTGTCCCAGACCTCGGGCGGGATCTCATCTTTGAGTTCGAGGATGTGATAGCTCTCCAGACCCAGGGCGATCCCGGCCAGGGCCCCGGCAAAACTTGGATCACCCTCCTTGAAGGTCCGGGCCATGATCTGGAGGATGGCCGGCTGGTTGACCCCGAGGACGACCAGCAGTTCATCCCGGCCATATCGTTGGGCCAGGGCCTTGACCTCATCCTGGGCTGTAAGACCTACAGCTCCGGCCGAGGTTCAGACAAAGCAGGCCGTGGATTCGTAGACGATCTCGGCCCCGCCGCTCTCCAGACAGGCGCGGATGGTGCTGCCTGAAATGTCATCCCGTTCGCCAAAGACAATGGCCTTCCTGTTTCGCAACATAGAGATTTCTCCTGATCTGTGGTGATGGATCTTATGGGTACCTTGTGATGAGACAAGAGGCTGAGGGCCCCCTTGGGTCAATGTTTCCCTGCCTCCGTTACCCCGTTTTCTTGATCGGCGGGAGCCTGGGGTTGCGCTCCAGGACGAAGGAGACCCCGTCCAGCAGATCGGTGCAGCGGTTCAGAAACAGGCTGGCCCGGGACAGGAACATGGCCCGCCGGATTTCACCTCGGGCCATGGCTGTCATGGCGTGGCCGATATAGGGCATGGCTGAGGGGATATGTCCCTGGGTGGGGGCAAATCCCACCATGCCGATTCGGCTGATCCAGGAGGCCATATCCCCCTTGTCCAGTTGCCCGGCGCGCACGGCCATGGCACCAATCTTGCGGTAGTTCTTTTGGGCCACATCTCCTGCTCCGGCAAAATCCATGATCTCCGGATTCTGCAGTTCAGCGGCATAGCGGTCAATGTCGGTACAGGTGAGGCCCATGCGTGCCAGCGGTTCCAGGAGATAATAACGGAACACCGCCTCATCCGAGGTCCCGGCCTTGACGGGGACCGTGCCGATGCCCCCGGGAGAGAGGCGGATACAGGGACTTTTCCCGTCATCGGCTGTGACCAGAAAGGCCATGGCCCCCAGACAGTCATCCAGGATGGGCATCTCCTGCTGGACAAAGGACTGGAACTTCATGCCCAGTTTGGCCAGGGAGCCGCCGCCCACCACTGCCACCCGTTGATGGATCCCGGCCTGGACCAGGGCTGCGGCAGTGATGATGCTTGAGGCAGGAGCTGCACAGAAGTTTTTAATATCCATGCCCGAGGCGTTCCGGCAGCCGCACATCTGGCCCATGGCCTTGGCCATCCCGCCCCCGCCCCGCTGATACCGGTCGCCGCAGGCCTCCTCGCCGCAGCTGATGATAAAGTCGATCTCCTCGGGATTAATCGCCTCCCGTCGGCAGAGCCATTTCAGGGCCAGGGCGCCCGAGGCCTTGCTGCACAGGTTTTCCAGCAGGTTGTTAGCCTGGAGATTTTCATCATTTTTCGCTTCGCTACGCTGGTCACCCTGAAAAAACCCCCAGATTGTTTTGCCGCTCTGCAGAGGCCAAACATTTCCCCCTGGCGTTGTCGCAGGGGATTGATCGGTGCCTTCGAGTGATGCAGACGAACTCGATTGAAGGTCAGGGACAAGGTCCTTGCACAGGGGATGAGCTGCCAGTTTCTCACGCAGATTCTCCAGGTTGCTTTCATCGGTCATGATCAAGGGCGGCATCATGATATCCGCAGCCTTGAGTAAACCATAAAAGGTCTCCTGATTCAGTATCTCCCCGAACGGGCCCTGTCTGAGCAGTTCTGTCTGTTCTTCGCTTGCACGCCGTGTATACCAGGGACGCGGCAGGGTGGTTAATTCATCCGGGGTCAGGTTGCCCACAAAGACCTGGTTCGGCGGGTAGCAAACAGCCTGGCTGTATGAGCGGAGATAAGGAGCTATCCTGGCCTCTGTGTCGGGATCTCTGGTGATCTCCCGGCGTGTCTTGGAACCGTAGCGGATGAGATCCGGGGTATGGATGAGGCAGTAGGAAAAGTTTTTAATGACTGGAAAGCGGCTCATGTGCATTCCTTTATTGGAAACGAAGACTCAGGGCTCCCTTGAAAAATTGTCTTTTCACCCAAGATCTGCGTTGCGCTCAAAATTTTATCCTCGGAATATCGACTAGATGCCTGCGGTAAAATTTTTCGCACACCTTGATCTTGAACGAAAACTCTCATTCTTCAAAGGACCCTCAGGCAGTAAATTGGGCTAGGATTTGAAGGACATAATCAATGTCCCTCTCCGTGTGGCTGGCGCTAACCTGAAACCTGATCTCCTCATCACCTTGAGGAACCACCGGATAATTGAGACCGGTAACCAGGACGTTATGCTCAAACAGGTGCCGCACCAGGGCCTTGGTTTTTACTGTATCCCTGAGCATCAAAGGAATGATGGGATGATCACCGCTCAATACCTCGTAGCCTGCATCAAGAAGACCCGCTCTGAAACGCTTGCCCATGTGTCGCATCGTGGCCAGTAGTTCGCGCCCCTCACCACTGTCAAGCAGGGAAAGGGCTGCGGCTGCCGCAGCTGCTTCGGGCGGTGTGATTGGATTGGAGTAGATGTAGAAGGGTGAGGTCTGGCGCAGGTAATTAATTACCGGAGTTGTAGCCACCACATACCCGCCGTTTACCCCCAGAGCCTTGCCCAGAGTTGCCACCAGGATGTCGGCCCGGGCATTACTGTATTCTTCCACTCCACGACCGCTCCGGCCAAAGGCACCCACCCCGTGCGAGTCATCAATAATGGTGGTGATCCCTTCTGCAAAGACCCCCTGGTATTTCCGGCACAACGCTGTCACCTCAGCCAGGGGGACACTGTCACCTCGCATACTGAAGACTCCGTCGCTGATCACCAGCAGTCGTCTGGCCTGGCCTTGGCAGCTTTGTATCTTTTTCTCCAGATCTGCCATGTCCAGGTGCTGGTAGACAATCTTTTGAGCCGGTCTGGCCAGGCGAATACTGTTGATGATGGAGTTGTGATTGAGGGCGTCGCTGAGGACGATGGTCTCCTCATTGATCAGCTGGGGAATCACGCCCATGATTGCGGCATAGGCGGCACTGAAGATCATGGCCTCAGGCCGGCCATGGAACTGGGCCAGTTGTTTTTCGAGCTGGACATGGGGGGCAAGGGTGCCGCTGATGAAGCGCACCGCACCCGGACCGGTTCCAAAGGCTCGGACAGCTTCTTCTTCGGCTTTGATTATCTTGGTATGGAGTGATAAGCCGAGGTATGAATTGGAATTCATGCGCAGGAACTTTCTCCTCCCGTAACCAGCGAGGGAGTAGCGGGGACCCAGGCCGTCCGTGGCCCCATGGATTGCGGTGATCACCTTTTCGCTGCCTTTGTGGATGCCTTTCTGGTCGAGCTGCTGCAGGCTTTCGTGGAGCACCTTGCTGAGCTTGTCTTGGCCCATACCTCTCCTTTTTGGCTGTCGGTGGGTTAAGGATGTACAGTCAGTGGCTTGAAATGAATATCTTTTTGATCATCAATTTGGTTATTCATCGTCCACATAATCCAGTTGTGCCTGATGGGCAAAGTATGGCAATATTGCAGGTTTAAGCCGTTAGTTTTGCAGCAAGTCTGGCCAGCATATCGCTGGTCATTCTCTCCAGATCGTATTGGGATGCCCAACCCCACTGGCTCCTGGCCGCGCTGTCATTCATGTTGTCAGGCCAGGAATCGGCAATGGCCTGGTGGATCGGATCCACCTCGTAGTTGATCGTGAACTCCGGGATCTTCTTTTTGATGGCCGCGGCCAGTTCCATGGGGCTGAAGCTCATGGCCGTGATGTTATAGGCGTTGCGGTGCAGGAGTTTGGTCGAATCTGCCTCCATGATGCGCATCGCCGCCTGAATAGCATCAGGCATGTACATCATGTCCAGTCTGGTGTCTGGTTTGAGAGGGCAGGTGTATTTCCTCTTACGTAAGGCCGCGTAGAATATTTCGACTGCGTAATCGGTGGTGCCGCCGCCGGGCAGAGCGATATGGGAGATCAGCCCTGGGTAGCGGACGCCTCGGGTATCAACTCTGTATCTGGTGTAATAATAATCGCAGAGGAGTTCAGCGGCGACCTTGCTTATTCCGTACATGGTGTTGGGGCGCTGAATGGTCACCTGAGGGGTGTTGATAGGGGGGGTGTCCGGGCCAAAGGCAGCGATGGAGCTGGGGTGGAAGACACCACAACCATGAGAACGGGCTATCTCCAGGACATTTTGCAGGCCGTTCATGTTTACGTCCCAGGCCAGTTGCGGATCTTTTTCTGCCGCTACCGACAGCAGAGCGGCCAGATGATAGATGGTATTGATGTTGAACTTCTGGACGATCTCGGCAAGCGCTGTGTTATCTCTGGCGTCACAGGCAGCATAAGGTCCACCACTTCTGAGTGATTCAGTCGGCATGTTCCGGTGGCCGACGGCCACGACCTGTTCTGCACCGTATCGCTGACGCAGGGCCGGGGTCAGTTCGGAACCGATCTGGCCCGTGGCCCCTGTGACCAGTATTCGCCGCATGCGGTTCTCGTCTCCTTTTCGTCCGAATTGAGAGAGTGCTGGCGGAGCGTAAAAATGTGTTGATCTCTCCGCCCCCATAGCCTGACTGGAAGCAAAAAACTGTATCCTTATGGGAAAAAGCTTATCAGAAAAGGTGAATTTTCTGCAAGGCTGGCAGGGGAAAAATCTGTGCAAATGTGCTGATGACTTGTCTGGGCAGCTTAATCCTTACTGGTGATCAGTTCATCAAAGGTGACAATGGACGAGTACTGATCCGAGTATTTCACTGGCAGTCGTGAACTGGGCTTGGCCACGAAGATCAGGTGGCCCATACCGTATGACCTGGCCGAGTCCAGGACTTTGGTCGTGTCATCGGCCAACAGGGTACGCTTCTTGTCGTAGCCCAGATGCTCTTCAAGTCGCTCCCAGAAGATCGGCTGCTCCTTGGCCTCCCCCATTTCCTCAGCGCAGACGATGCGGTCAAACCAGGGGCCCAGATCGGTCTTGCGCATCTTGATCTCCAGGGTCTTGGAGTGGGCGTTTGTCACCAGGTGCACCTCCTTGCCGATGCCGCGCAGGAATTTCAAAAAATCGATCACATAGGGGTGGACCTGGATCAGGTGATCGATCTTGCACTTGAGTTCAGGGATATCCAGGCCCAGCTGCTCCGACCAGTAGTCGAGGTCACACCATTGCAGGGTCGACTCCACTCGTTTGTAGCGGGCCATGAGCTTTTTGCGGGCCTCGGTGGGGGTGAGATTGTGGGTCTCGGCAAAGACTTTGGGCACGTATTCTTCCCAGAAATGGTCGTCAAAGTACTTGTCAAGCAGGGTGCCGTCCATGTCCAGGAGGACGGTGTCGATGGCATCCCAGGAAAAGTCTGGCTGGATCTGGGCTGTGGTCTCGCGGTTCATTGTTTCGTTGTTCATTATTGTGCCTGGGGGATGAGTTTTTCCAACTGCTGGATGGTCTGTTCAATCACTGTAAAGAGATCGCCACCCTGTTGCTGGTCAAGGCCGATGATCAAACGTCCGTCTTGAGTCAGACGGCAATTCTTTTTCTGTTTATTGGTCATCTTCGCCAGCCAGTCCATGAGCACTTGCGGTTCCAGCGGGGTCTCGTTGAGAAAGGAGAAGACCAGATTGCCCGGGCCTCGCTCCAGCTTGGAAATCCGCAGGCGGATCAGCCCTTTTTTGAGGCTGACGATGTGCAGCAGGTTGCGGGTCTCAGGTGGGATGGGGCCGTAGCGGTCGGCCAACTCGTCCATGAGATCGGCTGCTGCCGCGTCTTCTGCCGTACTCAGGGCGGCGATGCGGCGGTAGCTGATGTAGCGCTGGCTGATATCCGGGATGTAGGTCTCGGGGATGTAGGCTGAGATGTGCAGATTGATCTCCGGGTCCATGTCCTCTGTGGAGACAAAGTCCTCGCCACCTGCTGCCCGGGCCTTGAGATCGGCCACAGTCTTCTGCAGCAGATCCAGATAGAGATCATAGCCGATGGCCGCGATCTGGCCGCTCTGGGAGACACCGAGCAGGTTGCCGCCACCACGTATCTGCAGATCGCTCATGGCCAGTTTGAAGCCACCCCCCAGTTCGCTTGCGTCCATGAGTGAGCGCAGGCGTTCTTTGGCATCCTTGCTTAAAGAGTCCATGGATGGAACCAGAAGATAGGCAAAGGACTGGGTCGAGCTGCGGCCCACCCGGCCCCGGAGCTGATAGATTCCGGCCAGTCCCAGGGTGTCGGCCCGGTTGATGATGATGGTGTTGGCTGAAGGGATGTCCAGCCCTGATTCAATGATGGTGGTGCAGATCAGGACATCGGTCTTGCGGTTGACAAAATCAACCATGATCCCCTCCAGCTCCTTGCCATCCATCTGTCCATGACCCACGGCGATTCGGGCATCGGGTACCAGGCTCTGGATGGTGGCTGCCATCCGGTGGATCGATTTGACCCGGTTGTGGACGAGAAAGACCTGGCCGCCCCGACGGATCTCGCGGGTGATGGCCTCCTTGAGAACCAGCTCATCATAGCGGGCCACAAAGGTCTTCACGGGTCGACGTTCAGCGGGCGGGCTTGAGATGACGGACAGGTCACGAATGCCCAGCAGGGACATCTGCAGGGTCCTCGGGATGGGGGTGGCGGTCAGGGTGAGGACATCCACTTCGGCTTTGATCTTTTTAATCTTTTCCTTGTGGCCGACGCCGAAGCGGTGTTCCTCGTCAACAATCAACAGACCCAGGTTGCGGAAAGTGACATCCTTGGAGAGCAGGCGATGGGTGCCAATGATGATGTCGATCTTGCCCGCAGCCAGATCTTTTGTGATCCGGCGCTGTTCGGCCGGGCTGCGGAAGCGGTTGAGGCATTCCACGGTGACTCCCAGATCCTGCAGGCGTTCCATGAATGTCTTGGCGTGCTGTTCAGCGAGTACTGTGGTGGGTACGAGGATGGCTGTCTGGAATCCGTCTTCCACCACCTTGAAGGCGGCACGGACTGCAACTTCGGTCTTGCCGTAGCCCACATCTCCACAGACCAGGCGATCCATGGGCTTGTCTGAGCACAGGTCTTCAATGGTCTCGGTGATGGCCCGGGCCTGACCGGTTGTTTCATCATAGGGAAATGATTCTTCGAGTTCGTGATACTGGCTGCCGGCTGGGGAAAAACGTCTGCCCTGGCGGAGTTCGCGACGGGCGTAGATTTCCAGCAACTCCTGGGCCACCTTCCACACCTCTTCCTTGACTTTGGTCTTGGCTGTTTTCCAGTTCTGGCTGCCCAGCTTGTCGATGCGGGGTTCCTTGTCTGTCAGTCCTTCGTAGCGGCTGATCAGGTTGAGTCGGTCCACCGGCAGATAGAGGCGGTCCCGGTCCCGATATTCAAGGAGCATGAAGTCGTTGGTGACCCCCTGGATCTCCATGGTTTCAAGACCCCGGTAGATGCCAAGGCCGTGGTCGCGGTGCACCACCACATGACCATCGTTCAATTCAGCAAAACGGATGGCCTCACCCGCCTGGTGTTTGGTCTTTTTGCGGCTCCCCAGCCGCATCTCGCCGAAAAGCTCACTCTCAGAGAGCAGATGCACACCTTCCTGGATCAGGCTGAATCCCTGACTGAAGGACTGGTTGCAGATCAGGAGCGTGTTGCACTCACTGGCGAGGATCTCAGGGATTTGCAGGGGGAGACTGATTGGTTCGATTTGATGCTGGTGTTTGTGGAGCAGGTCGGACAAATTCCGGGCATGCTGTTCGGATCGACAGCAGAGAACGACTCGCTCGCCCAAATTCTGCCAGCGCCTGATCTGGTCACTTAAGGGGGGGAGCAGACCCTGTTTGCGGCGCTGGAGGGCTATTTCTTGCTTGAGGAGCTGGTGGTTGGCCGACGGGATGGTCAGTACCTTGTCATCGGCCTCAGGAAAATCCGTGCACAGGGTCTGTGGGAACCTGGCCATGTCGCGGGTCAGTTTTTCTGAAATGAGGAAGAGCTGCTCCGGAGCCAGTGCCGGGCCTTGTCTGGTTTGAATTTCCAGGTAGTTGGTCTGCACGCGTTCATCAATCAGAGCGGCGGCCTGATCCTGGGCCTGTGGATCCATTGAAAGCAGGCGGGTTTCAGGTGGGAGAAAATCAAGAACAGTGTCTGTTTGCTGTTCTCCGTAAAACAGGGGGAGAAACCCTTCAATCCCTGCAAAACGGTGTCGGCGTCTGACCTGCTCACGCAGGCGGGCGCTCTCTTCATGATTCCAGTTGTTTTGTTCTTCAAGGAGGTAGAGCTGCTCCAGCAGGTGGCTCATCTCTGGGCCGTTTGGGAACAGGACATCGCTGACCGGCAGGAGAATGGCTTCGTCCAGTTCCTGCAGCGAACGTTGACTGTAGGGATCAAAGAGGCGGATGGACTCGATGGTGTCACCGAAAAAATCGAGTCGGAGCGGACCTTCGCTGGTTTGCTGGTCATTGCCGCTGGTAAAAGAGGGTGGGTAAAGGTCGATGATTCCGCCGCGCACTGAAAAGTCACCCGGTGTCTGGACGAGGGAAACTTGTTCGTAGCCGCCTGTGATCAGTTGTGTGATCAATTGATCGCGGTCACAGTCCTCACCGGCCATGATCAGTTCCGTGGTCGTGCTGAGGATGGATTTCGGCATGACCTTGCGCATGAGGGCCTCGGTGGAGATCACCAGGATGAATGGGGCAGTCTGCTCCTGCAGGCGGGAGAGAACTGAGAGGCGGCTGGCCGTGGTCCGTTGATCTGGCGAGAGCGGGGTGTAGGGCGGCGTCTCGTGAGCTGGATAGACAAGGATTTGGCCGGGGTACACAAGGCGCAGGTCTTCTGCAAATTGGGTGGTGAGTTGTTCGTCCGATACGATGCAGCAGCAGGGTTGCTGAGTGGCCAGGGTGGCGGCGAGCAGGGCGTTACTGCTTCCGCGCAGGCCTGTGACAGAGATATCTTCTTTGGGGTCTGGCAGGGTTGATTGAGAAAAAATATTCATTTGGCTGGAAAAAAAGAACCGGCTGCGGAAATACCGCAGCCGGTGAGATTACTGGGAAAGATTTATTCAATCTTAGAACATGCCGCCGATGGAAAAATCCCACAGGGTCTCGGATTCGTGGGGAGCTGGATCCAAATTGTAGCCCCAGATCAGGCGCAGGGGGCCCATGGGGGAAAGCCAGCGGAACTCAAAGCCGGTGGAGTGGTCGATATTTTCCACTGTCCAGTCTTCGTCGTTATCCATGGCTCGGCCAATATCGTAAAATACCACACCCTGGAGCCCGGCTTCTTTGAGCAGGGGAAAGATGTACTCAATATTGGCGTACCACATTTTTACACCACCAATCTGCTCGTTACTGGCCGCGTCAATGGGGCTGGCATCACCGTACTCAAAGCCGCGGATGGTGTTCATGCCGCCCAGGAAGAAGCGTTCGTAGACCGGGAGTTTGTTGCTTTTGTTTTCCCATATTTGCCCGGCTGCGCCTTTGATGTGGAAGACGGTGCTCCAGGGCAAAGGAAAATACCAACCGCTCGAGGCCTCAACCTTGGTGAACTGGGAGTCTCCACCCAGGGGGCCTCCGGCGTATTTGATACTGATCTGATTGCGGGAGCCTTTGGTGGCCGCAGTGAGACGGTCACGGGTGTCCCGGCGGACGGTAAAACTGAGGGCACTGGTGATTTCGAGGTCCAGGGACTGGAGAATGATCCATGAGGCGGTGTCCGAGATCTCAGACAATTTCGAGTTGGTGAAACTGTAACTGCCGTATCCTCGCCATTTTTCCCACAGAGGATAACCGATACGGATAGCCCCACCCTTGGAATCTTTATCATAATCGTCGTATTCGGTGACCCAGTTGAACAGGTCGACGCCCCAGCTCAGTTGGGAGTCACGGAAGCGGGGATTTGTGTAGGACAGATTGTAACGGGTGTTGGTACCGCTGATGTCGGCCTTGAATGACATCCGATCGCCACGTCCAAGGAAGTTATTTTCCGAGATCTCACCCATGACCACCAGATTGTCCACTGAGCTGTAGCCCATGCCGATGCTGAACTGGCCGGTGTTCTTCTCCTTGACTTCAACCAGCACATCCATCTGATCAGGTTCTGCAGTGGGCTGTGGGGTGACAGAGACGTCTTCAAAGAAATCCAGGCGCTGAATTTTTTGACTACTGGTACGCAGTGCCTTGGAGTCAAAGACGCCGCCTTCTTCAATTCTCATTTCACGTCGAATGACGTTGTCGCGAGTTCGCGAGTTGCCGCTGATGACGATGCGGTCTATATGGACCAGTTCACCCTTGTCAATTTCAAGCGTTATGTCAAGTGTGTCCAGGGTCGCGCCTTTGATCATGCGGGGCTTGACGTCGGCAAAGGCGTAGCCTTCTTCGGCGTAGTGGTCGGTAATTTTCAACAGGTCTTCACGGATGGATTTTTTGTTGACATATTCTTCCTCCGGAAAGGTCAACAGCTCGCGGAGAATCTCCTTGTCGCTGATCAGGTCTCCACTGAAATCCACCTGACCCATGCGATAGCGGGGGCCTTCTTCGATGGTGAAGGTGACAGACAATGCTTTATCTTGCTGGTGAACCTGCGGGTCAGCGACCTTGGCTTCGAGAAAGCCCTGGTTGTTGTAGAAGATGTTAATTCGTGCGGCATCCTGGCGCAGTTCGTCCATGTTGAGCAGGCCGCGACCTGAAATCCAGGAAAACCACCCTTTTTTGTCTGTATCAATCTGATCTTCGAGGACACCGGCCTTGAATGTATTGTTGCCAACAAAACTGATTTGTTTGATGTAGAGCTTGTCGCCCTGGTTGATGACAAAACGAAGCGTGGCCTGGCCTGGGAGCGGAAAGCTGATCTCCGGGACGACCGTTGTTTCGTAATATCCTTTTGATTTAAGGAAATTTTGAATTGCAGCTGCGGCCTGGTTGATTTGACTTTGGTTGAGGATGGTGTTGGCCTTGAGGTTGGCCGCGGCCTGGGCGTCTTCTTCATATTCCTCGTCTATGCCGGTGAATTCAATCTTGGCAAGGACCGGTTTTTCATCGACCTCAAATGTGATTTCTTTGCCCTGTTCACCTTGTTCGACCCGTATGCGCACATCGTCGAAATAACCCATGTCAAAGATGGCCTTGAGGTCATGGCGCAGAGTCATCTGTGAGTAGAGGTCGCCAGTCTGGCTGGTGACTTTGCGCAGGATCGCCCCCGGGTCAATGCGTTCATTACCGCTGATTGTCACTGTGGCAATGAAAAATTCACGGCCGGTGTGGTTGACTGCTTTTTGTATGATTGCATCAAGGGCCGCATCGAGATCATTGAGTGTTGGCCTGGCTTCGTAAAGGTACTTCGGAGCACCAGGATCCAGGAGGTCATAGATCTTGTAGTCAAGGCTGATTTGTTCACCCAGCAGGGTCAGGCTGCCAATGGCCACATAGTCCTTGTTTGTGCGTTGACTCAGTTCATTGAGTGCCTGGGCCGGAGGCGGCCAGGTTCCGGCATAGTCGAGAAGCTGGCCTGCTGCCTTGCGTGGCAGCATTGTGAAAGTGTATTGGGAGAGGGCCCTGCTCAGGGCCTGGTCGGCCTGGCTGGCCAGTTCTTGGTCTGGCTGGAGAGTATTGATTTTCAGTGGTGGAAAACTTGTGTTTTGTTCGAGCGCAGCGGCTGATGTGCCCTGGCCGAATGTGAAGAGCAGGGTCAGCAGCAGAATAGAGAAAAGAGAGCGGGAAAAGAGATCATTGCGTTGTGACATGGGCTTTGGTCCTATGGATACAGAAAAAGGGGGAACAGGAGCACTCGGTGGAAGGGGTCAGGGGGAGTTGCTCTTCAGGTTACCTTAATATTGAACGAAAAGTCTCAATTTTCAAAGTACCCTTCAATCCGTTTAGTTTTTGGCCAGATGACTCGAGTCAATTTTATCTTTATAGAAGAATCACGACATTATGCCATGTTTGATCATTTTTGCAAAGGGAGCAGCTGAAGAGTTACAAAAAACCTTTTTATTCCGTGAGCAGGGTGTTGACCTGGTCATGGATGAGCTGGGCCAGTTCCTGTTTCTGGCGGTTGTTGTAACTGGTGCTGGTGACCGGGCTCCCAATGGTGATGGTAATGGTTCCGGGACGTGGTAACCAGGCCCCTTTGGGCAGGATATCATAGGAGCCTTTGATTGCCAGGGGGACCAGTGGGATTCCTGACTTGATTCCCAGCAACATGGCGCCCCCTTTAAAGGGCTGGAGTGTGCCATCAGCGGAGCGGGTTCCCTCAGGAAAGATCAAGACTGATGTGCCACGGTTTATTTGAGCGGCGGCCTTATCCAAGCTCATCAGGGCCTGGCGACCATGATTGCGGTTGATGAAGATGGTCCCGGCACGATTCATAGCCGCACCGAGAAAAGGAATGCGAGATAACTCTTCTTTGGCCAGCCAGCGGAAGGGCAGCGGGAAATAACCTTGAAAACTGAAAATATCAAACTGGCTCAGGTGGTTGGCGCAATAGATATACGTTGTACCGGGGGTGAGTTTTTCTGCACCGATGATTTTGATCCGCACACCGGCCAGTCTACAGATGGTCTGCGCCCAGCGCCTTGGGTGAATTTGAGCCTTTTCCTGATCCTGGCGGAGGATGAAAATCGAACCCACAGTAACCAGGCTGAAGAAAATGGTAACGATGGTCGCGGCCGGCAGGAAAAAAAGGCCTCGGATAAGGTGACTGGGGGACATCATTATGGGTCGAGGGGACGTAATTCCCGGAAGGGTGAGGTGGAGTCCATGTGGATTGAATGGAGAAGCTCTTCCGGGTTGGACCGGAAGTCGTCATCCCGGGAACTGGGTTGAATCATTTCCTCGTTCCAGGTGGCGATCAGGTTTTGATGGCTCCAGCGTGTCAGATAGTAAATAACCGTGGAGGGCAGCCGGGTGTGGATTGTTTCTTCGGGCATGGGATCGACAAAACTTGATTGACGAAGTTTCAGGGAAGAGAGCGTCTGTGTCTTATAGAAGCTTTCCAGAAAGAGGAGCTCGGCAGGCAGGTCTCCTTTGAGACCAATGCGAGAGAATACCTTCAGTAGAATTTCCAGAAATTTTTTGCCACTAGTGGCCAATGGGTAGGGGATGTAGATCTCACGCGGGGTCTTGAGTTCCAGGTAAGACTTGATGGTCAGGATCAGGTTGGCCAGCTCCACCGGTTCCTTGTCCACAAAATGATATGTTTCTCCCGAAAATTCGCGGCGATTCTGGAGGACATGATGGACAAAGTAGGGCAGTTTGTTGGAACTGGAGTAAGAGTGCATGACCCCTTTTTTGGTGAACAGTACCGGCATGGACTCATCGGCAATGGAAAAAAAGAGTCTGTGGAAGCCCTGAATTTTGTGATCGTGTTCGCCGTAGACCACGCCCAGGCGGATATTGGTGTAGTCGAGTCCAGTGGTGCGATGCATGTAGCGCAGCGTTTTCTCCACCATTAATTTGGACTTGGAGTAGTTATTGAGAGCGCCTGACAGTGGGAGCTGATCTTCTTCGGTCAGGTTTGAGCCATTGGGGAGGGTGGCGGCCGAACTGATGTGGATGTAGGGAATTTGAAGGGCTGCTGCGGCCCGAGCCAGGTTAAGGGCGCCCAGATAGTTGACCTCGAAAGAGAGCTGTCCGTCGGCGTCAATGGGAGCGATGGCAGTATTGATGACGAAGTTGGGTCGAACTCGATTGAGGTAATCACGGATGTCGCCGGCATTTCGAATCGAAAGTTTTTTGCTGCTCGGGGCTCGGATCTCGATGGACTCGGGAGTCTCGGTCTTGAAATAATGGGCCAGAGTTCCGCCGATGAGGCCGGAGCCGCCAATTAAGACACCGAGGAGCTTGTGTGGATGTGAGGAATTTTGTTGCACCGTCGCTTGCTCAGTAAAGTGTGGTCAATGGCCTGATTCTTTTAAGTGAACTTTCAACATAGATGATTTCTATAAAATAGCATTTCTTTTTGCAAGAAAACAATTTTTTCAGCATGATCAAGTACGAATTTTATACAAGCAGAAAAGAAAGGGGCAGGGCATGAGTTGACGCTCCCTGGCAGATGGAATATCCTGATTTGAGAAATTGTGCTTGAATTCTCCAATGATTGGCAACTGTTGTCTCTGTTGGCGGAGTCGCAGGGTGTGAGAGTTCGTGAATGATCAAATTGGGTTCGTGAGATTTATGTTTAAACTGAGGATAGATATGGAATACCGTTTTCTTACGGCTCGATCAGTGAGCGTGGGATGAGGGGTGCGGACTGGTTGCACGCGGGGTTAGGGCTCATGTTTCCCCGTTGTTGTTTTTTGTGTCGCCTTCCCCTGGATTCACCGACTCAGTTGTGTGAATCGTGTCTGGGGGTGATTCCCAGATTGAAACCTCCTTTTTGCCGGCGCTGTGGTTGTTCGCTCTATCCAGCCGCTGGTGACGGGCATGTCTGCGGTGCCTGTCTTGCCAATCAACCCCTGTATGGCCGTGCACGAGCCGGATTTATATATGAGGAACCTCTAACCGCTCTCTTGCATGGATTGAAGTACCGGGCTGATTTCTCAACATTGCCCGTATTGGCAGAATTGATTCGTCCGTTGCAGGAGCAGTTGGGTGTGAACAGGGAAGACGACAGGGTTGTGCCTGTTCCCCTGCACAGGAGTCGTTTGATGAACCGAGGGTTTAATCAATCATTACTCCTTGCTGCCCTTTTTTTTTCTGGCGCTCAATCGTTGATTCTGCCTCAGACCTTGTTGCGCGTTCGCAATACGGCACCACAGACATCTCTTGATGGTATGGCACGACGTAAAAATCTGACTGGGGCCTTTGCCGTTTCAGATGCTTCGCTCATCAGGGGCCGGCGAGTCTTTCTCGTTGATGATGTCTTCACCACCGGCACAACAGTGAATGAGTGCAGCCGGACATTGCTGGCGGCCGGGGCGATTGATGTTGAAGTGCTGACTGTTGCCCGGGTGGCTCGGCTGGAGTGATTTGTTTCTAAAAAAAATCAGGAAGGCTTTTATCGCGCTATTGGCCGTTCTGGTGTGGTTCTTGGATTGTGTCCATTTGAAATTTTGTGTTTTGTTGAGTTAATATGAGTAAAGTGTAGTTTTTTTGAGTTAAAGTAAAACTCGTAATTCTTGATTACAAGTTTGTCGTCCGGTAACTTGGCAAAATAACACTGAAACAGCGGCTCTTTTTTGAATGCTTGTGAATCAAGGGAGTTAGGAGGGTCTTCTTGGCGTATCCAAGTATTGACGCGGGTTTTGCTCAGATGCTTAACCTTTTGTCTGGATTGATAAATTTCCGTCAACCGTCGTTGACGCGACCGATGTTTTTGAGTTTATATGGTCGTCATCATTTGATCCGTACCCACTTATTATGTATATGGTTATGGGAATCAATGCCAACAGCCTTTCGTGTTGCACTCGGTATCTTGTTTATATTTTTTTTGCTGAGAGTAGTTCTCTTTTGTGTCGGAAATGGCCTTCTATTGCCTGAAATGAAGTTTTGATTAAACGATTATTTGTGGGTGTTAAGGACTTTTTATGGTGTGGGAAGAAGCAAAATCAGTTCTCCGGAAAACGCTCCCCGAGAATATTTTCGATCTCTGGATTGAACCGCTTAAGTGTGTTCAGAACACTAATGATCAGCTGGAACTCTCATGTCCTGATCCATATTATCGGGCTCATCTCGCGCAGCATCATCTGGAGCAGATTCGAGAGACTGTACATGATATTGATGGCGGTCGATGTCAGGTTCTGCTCAGTGCCTCAGGCAGGAAAAGCCTCCCCCCGGCTGCTCCGGGTAATCAACTGCGGCTGCCACACGTGCCTGAAGGCGGCTCCTCTGTTCGATCCCTGCATCCCCGTTATACCTTCGATTCCTTTATGGTTGGTGAAAGTAACTGCCTGGCCCAGTCGGCCTGTCGTGCCGTGGTTAACGGGGATGACAGCATTGGTCCCTGTCTTTATATCAACAGTTCCACGGGGCTGGGCAAGAGTCATCTCACCCATGCCGTGGCCCATCGCATCCTGGCCACCTCCCCCATGACTCGACTTCATTATCTGACCGCTCAGCAGTTTTCAGGCGAGATGGTGCGAGAAATTAAAGGCAACACCATGGACCGCTTCAAGCGGAAGTATCATGAATGTTGCGATATTTTACTGGTTGAGGATATTCATGCCCTGACTGGTAAAAAGAAAACCCAGGAAGAGCTCAATGAGCTGCTTGATTCTCTGATCAAAGGTGGTAAACGGGTCGTTTTTACTGCCAAAAGTGCACCTCGGGAACTGCTGGGGATTGATAATGATCTGCGTTCCCGCATGACTGCGGGGCTGGTCACTCGAATTGATGCACCGGATATTTCCACTCGACGACGTATTATTCAACACAAGGCCGCTCTCCATGGTCTTGATCTGGCTGAAGAACATTGTGATTATATTGCTCAACATATTCAGGGAGATGTCCGCCAGATTGAGTCGGCCCTGGTGGCTATTCGTGCCCAGTCTGCCCTTTGTCAGGGAGACCTGAAGATGGAATGTATCCGTGAGACCGTGGAGAGCATTGTCGGGGTTCCGCAGATCCTGACTACAGCCATGATTGGTGAGTTTGTCGGTGGTCAGTTTAAGGTCGGTGTTCAGGAGATGCAGTCACGCTCCCGTAAACAGGCAGTGGTTTTCCCCCGACAGGTGGCGATGTACCTGAGTCGTCAGCATACGCAAGAATCTCTGGCTGATATCGGGCGTGCATTTAACCGTGACCATGCCACCGTTCTTCATTCGATTAAGGTTGTGACTGAGCGCTCTTTGCGAGATCATTCCGTGTCTGCCCAGATTGATTTGCTTAACAAAAAGATGGAGCGGATGTAGGGGGTTCCCGACCCGGGATGGAATGCAGTTTTATTGGAAGTCGGAGTTGGCAGGATTTGCTGATTTCGACTTTTTTGTTTCTGACTACAACCGAACCCCAAATACCTGGCTGAGCTTTATGGGCAGAAGATTTTTGTTTGCTGGTGTTGACGAGTGGTATGCTCCGAGTTGTGGCTATCTTGCTGTGCAGCCCCTTTTTAAAAGTAGATTTTCTTGAGTTCCGCTTCTTCTCCTGCGCCCTGGCGCTGCTCTCGGATAGCTGCAGCCGTTCGTGCTGCCGTTTTCATCATATCGTTGAGACCAATCCCTTCCCAGCCAAAACCGTTAAGATAAAGTCCCGGATACGTGGTGGTCAGTCGGTCGCGCCAGGCGAGCAGGCCCGGGTAACCCGCTTCCAGTTGAGGAATTCCGCCTTGAGGGCGAAGTACTTTTGTCCAGCTGGGTTCGCCAGTGAGGTTCAGGAGGGTGCGAACATCAGCCAGGGCCCTTCTTGTCATTTCTTCGTCATCAAGCGCTAGTTTTTCAGGGTGACGGCGGCCGCCGACCAGGATCTCAAAGAGGATGTGGCCCTCAGGTGTTCGTCCTGGAAACATATTGGATGAGAAGAGGGTACCCAGTGCGAAACGACCTTCCTGTTCAGGGGCCAGGTAACCAAATCCCGGTGGCAGTTGGCTGCGCCCGTCAAAGCCGCAGGCAATGGTCGCAATCCAGGCCTCAGGGATACCGGCTTGTGGTGGAGGATCATCCGGCATGTCCAGTCCGGCAGTGAGTTTCAGGGCGGCATTGACTGGCAGAGCCAGAACCAGATTGCTGGCCGTGACGGTTAATCCCTCAGCTTCAACAGACCAGCTCTTTCCGTTTGGCCGGATCTGTTCAACCAGACAGTTCAGTTCCAGTTCCTCTCCGGGTTTGAGTCCTTCGCTCAAGCGTTGGGGCAGGCGTCCCATGCCCGTGGGGAAGCTGGTCATTGCCGGCAAGCCTTTGGCTTTGTTTTTCCCTTTCTTGTTTTTGCTGAGTTTGGCCAGTATCCCCCGGATTAATGAGCCGTGTTTGCGTTCCAGCTCGCGGGCACCCGGCATGACGCCGTCCATGACCAGTCGTTCAATGTCTCCTGCATAGGTACCGGTGAAGACAGCATCCGCAAAGGGCAGCAGTGCAGGACCAAAACGGTGTTCGACCCATTGGGCCACTGTGGGTTCACCGGGCAGCGGCTTTTTGAAGAGATCACCTAAGACTCGAAGTTTGGCTAAAGGTGAGATGAGCGGTGCCCTGATGATCCTGGAGGGACTTTGGGGAATGAGACGCAGGCGGTCCTCCAGGCAGACGTAGCGGACAAAGCGGCTCAAGGGGGCTTTGACGCATTCCTGGTCAAGACCTGTTTCCTGAAGAAGACGATTGCTCTCCTCACAATTATCCAGGAAACCATGGGGGCCGGCTTCGGCCAGATATCCCTGTTCCAGATGGCTGGCAATGGCACCACCTGTATGGTTTGCTCCATCCACAAGCAACAGACGATGGCCGGGACAGTCCTGTTTGAGCCAATGGGCGACGCTTAGACCGGAGAGCCCGGCGCCTATAATGAGAGTGTCAACCGTGCGCTTCATCTGAGAACCGCCTTGACGTGACCATGATGACTGCTGTCGATGTCGATTTCGATCCAACCCTGCTGGTGAATCATGCCGGGGTTGAGAATATGGGTCTTGCCGATCCAGTCTTCCCCCTTGGCCTCATGGATATGGCCACAGAGGCAGAGGGCGGGCTGTTGTTTTTCAATGAAGTGGCGGACAGCTGTCGAGCCCACGTGGACTCCTCCGTCCAACTGATCGGTTTTGGTGTTCAGGGGTGGAGTATGTGAGATAAAAATCAGTGGGGGGTTGCGGTGCTTACCGGAGCCAGACAGGTCCATGAATGCTCTGGCCTGTTCGTGGGCCTGGTTCAGGCTGGTACTCAGTTCTTCTTCCGTGAACTCTGTCGGGGTTTTGAAAGGGGTCAGGTTTGAACCGCCCAGGCCCATCAGGCAGACCTGGCGCTGAAAGAGGCGGGCCTGGCCGTGCAGATTGATGTCCAGCTCATTGAGATAGGTATCCACTTCAGGGCGGTCGAGGTTGCCCAGTTGGGCGAAGACCCGCGGGTTGACAGTCATGACTTGGTTGAGAATTTCTTTTGCCTCGCTCCGGCCACCGAGATTGGTCAGGTCACCTGTGAGAATAATCAGGTCAGCAGTTTTGATCCCGGGAATTTGGGCAAAATTGCCAAGGGACATGTGGATATCGCCGAAGGCTATGATTTTCAAGGTGTACCTCCTTGGAGCCAGATGGGTATGGCGCCGAACATGCGGGGGAAAGGACGGGGCTTGACAGTCCGTCTGACATGCTTATCATTTTCGCCGACTTTGGCTGAAAAAGCAATGGAATTGGCCGTCTGTTCCGGATGAGCATGCGCGGCCGTATTATCAGAGAATCATCGCGAGTAAAGGAAGAAATTATGACCAGTCAGACCACTACCCATGAATTTCAGGCAGAAACCAAAAAACTTCTCGATATCGTTATTAATTCGCTCTATACCGAGCGAGATGTCTTTGTCCGTGAGCTGATTTCAAATGCCGCCGATGCCCTTGAAAAGTTCCGGCACGAGAGTCTCACGGTTGATGATCTTTTTGACGCCCACATGCCTCTTGAAATCACCATTGATCTGGATAAAGAGAAGCATCTTTTTACGATCACAGATACCGGTATCGGCATGAGTCGGGCCGAACTTGAGGGCAACCTTGGCACCATTGCTCACTCCGGCTCCAGCACCTTTGTCACACAGTTGGCCGAGGCCGCACGCAAGGATGTCAACCTCATCGGTCAGTTCGGTGTTGGTTTTTACGCCGCCTTTATGGCCGGACATACAGTCAGGGTGCAGAGTCGCTCGTGGGACGGATCTGAGGGACACGAGTGGGCATCAGATGGTACGGGCAGTTATACCATTACCGAAGAAAAGGGTCTGCATCGTGGTACTCGAATCATTGTTGAGCTCAAGGACGATGCCCATGATTACGCCGAAAAGTGGAAAATTGAGCAGATTGTCAAGCAATACTCGTCCTTTGTTTCCTTTCCGGTCAAGCTTGAAGATGAGACCATTAATACGGTTCAGGCCCTCTGGACACGCAGTCGCAGCGAGATCAGTGAAGAAGAATATAACGAATTTTATAAATTTGTTGGTAACGCGCCCAGCGACCCTCTCTATCGTCTTCATTTTTCTGCAGATGCGCCGTTGGCCATCAACGCCCTGCTGTTTGTTCCCACGGAAAACTTTGAACACCTGGGCTTTGGCCGGGTTGATCCCGGGGTCAATCTCTATTGCCAGCGCGTTCTCATTGATCAGCATTCCAAACATATTCTCCCTGAGTGGTTGCGCTTTCTGAAAGGCGTGGTCGACAGTGAGGATCTGCCTCTGAATATCTCCCGTCAGTCATTACAGGATAACGCTCTGCTGGCAAAGGTGCGTAAAGTGATTACCAAGCGTTTCCTGAAATATCTTGATGAAGAGGCCAGAAAAGATCCCAAGGCCTATCTTGAGTTTTGGAAGACCTTTGGGATTTATCTGAAAGAAGGTGTCACCTCGGATTATGAATTCCAGAAAGAGCTGGGTAAATTGATCCGTTTTGAGTCATCGCGCTCAGAAGACGGGGTGCCAGTCTCTTTGGCTGAGTATGTTGAACGCATGGCAGAGGGCCAGGATGCCATTTACTATATCAGTGGACCGAACCGGGCCGCTATTGAGGCTGGTCCATATGTTGAGATGTTTACGCGTCGTGACATTGAGATCCTTTACACCATGGAGCCCATCGATGATTTTGTCCTGAATCATTTGGGTGAGTTTGAGGATAAAAAATTGATCTCAGCTGATCGTGCTGATCTGGATCTTGGTGAGGATAAGAGCTCTGATGCCGACAAGGCCGAAGAGCAGAAGGATTCTTTGGACCAAGACAGCAGTGCGGCCTTGGTGGATTGGCTGAAAAAGGCCCTGGAGGATAAGGTTCAGGATGTCATCATCTCAAAACGTCTGGTGGATTCTCCGGCCATGATTGTTAATCCGGATGGATATATGACCTCTTCCATGGAGCGGGTGATGGCCGCCAGTCGTATGGAAAAGGGAATGGCCCCTGAAGCTGGTAAGAAGAATCTGGAAATCAATGCCGCCAGTCCTCTGGTTAAGCGGCTGGCCGAGTTGCAGAAGAGTGATGAACCTTTTGCTCAGGCCGTGGCCGAGCAAATTTATGATAATGCCATGATTCAGGCTGGATTGGTTGTTGACCCGTTGACTCTGGTGGAGCGCAACTATAAAATTCTGAACCGGGCTGCAGGTGTCTGAGTAGCTGCAAAGCTTTCTTGAAGTTATCCTGCAAGGTGGTCGTTTTTCTCTGCTGGATGCGTTGATGATAGAGGCAACAGCCGTTTGTTTTTATCAGGCCTGGGTCAGGCTCAGGAAGACGGCCATAACCATTGAAAAAAACGGACATTCGGACTATATCAACGGTTGATTAGTGTAATCCTTTGGGCTCCTGGTTAGCCGTTTTTCTATTTTATGGGAGGAATTTGCATGTCCGTTTCATTTTATCGTTGCTGCCTGTTGTTTATCCTGGCCTTGAGTCTGACCCAGGTCCTGGGCTGTTCTAATCGCCCGGTCCGTAATCTGGCCTCAGACGTGAGTCTTATTCAAAAGGGTGAGACCACTCGTCAGGAACTCTTGACGCTGCTTGGAGAGCCTGACTCCCGGCGCCAGCTTGCTGAGAATCAGGAGGAATGGCTTTATGAGGAGCAGATTGCAGCCCGTTTTCAGGACCTGCCTTATGCTGACCGTTTTTTCAAGAGCCCAGGTTCCCAGAGAATTGTGGTGATTGTGCAAGGCGATCAGGTGTTGGATACCCGCTATGAGTCGCAGAGCCGGCAGGATTCCAGCTGGCAGGATGATTTTGACTGGCAGCAGACTCCATGAGTGATTTGTTTGAAATGGCCCGGGAGCGGATGGTCCGGGAACAGCTTCTGCCGCGTGGTATTCGTGATCCGCGTGTTTTAGAGGTGATGGGAGAGGTGCCCCGGCATCTCTTTGTTGATGATGCCATGCAGGCCCAGGCCTATGGTGATCATCCATTGCCCATTGCGGCCGATCAGACTATTTCCCAGCCCTACATTGTTGCCTGTATGACAGAGGCCCTGCAGCTCACAGGTCATGAGCGGGTCCTGGAGGTCGGGACTGGGTCAGGCTATCAGGCCGTAATACTTTCTCGACTTTGTGAGAAGGTCTGCACTGTTGAGCGAATCAACAGCCTGCTGGCGGGAGCCCGCAAACTCTTTGATCGACTGCGTTGCTACAATATTCTCTCCAAACTCGATGATGGCACCATGGGCTGGCCCGACCATGCCCCGTATGATGCGATTATCGTGACTGCAGGCGGCCCAACCATTCCCGAACCACTGCTCGGTCAGTTGGCCGAAGGTGGCCGCATGGTGATTCCTGTGGGCGGGCAGGGTGTGCAGGAGCTGAAACTGGTGCACAAGATAGCAGGAGGTGACGGGGAGCTGGAGATTCAAACCATTGAACAGGTTCGTTTTGTTGATCTGGTGGGGGCCCATGGCTGGAACGGCTGAACAGAAAAGGCATCCCGGCCTGATCCGGCGGATGTACCATCTGGGTATGGAGTGGATCCAGACTCCCTACGGACTCTGGGCCCTGTTTTTGATTGCCTTTGTGGAGTCCTCTTTCTTTCCGATTCCACCGGATGTCTTTCTGATTGCCCTTTGCTTGGCTGCGCCTCATAAGGCTTTCCGTTATGCCGCCATCTGCGCTGTAGGCTCAGCTCTGGGCGGTGCCTTTGGTTATGGTCTGGGGATGTGGTTTATGGACAGCGTTGGCGTTATGGTGATGAATTTTTATGGGCTCACGGAAAAATATGAAGTGGTCCAGGAACTTTATCAGAAATACGATGTCTGGGCCGTGGGGACGGCTGGTTTTACTCCGCTGCCCTATAAACTGTTTACGATCACCGCCGGGGCATTTCATCTGAATTTCCCGACCTTCCTGCTGGTTTCATTTGTTTCGCGTGCGGCCAGATTTTTTCTGGTCGCAGCCTTCATCTGGAGGTTTGGTGCCCCTGTGCGTTATTTTCTTGAGAAGTACTTTAATCTCCTCTCCATTTTGTTCATGGTTCTTCTTGTCGGTGGTTTTGTGCTCATCAAGATGCTTCTCTAGCAAGGAGCTGTTCCACCGCCTCCCAGGCCGTCTGGCCGCCACCCTGCCGTGCTTGAAAATAACTACGGGCCTGTTCTTGTATGGCATTACGATCAGTTGGGGTGGCAAGATCTTCCAGCAATTGAACGGCCGCTTCCCGCCAGTCGTCAACCTGTCGGACCAGTCCTTGAGTGATAATCTCCTCACCTACCCAGCGGAAGTTTGCCCAGTGCGGGCCGATGACCGGCTTCAGGCCGCAGCGCAGGGGCTCGAGAAAGTTCTGCCCCCCCTGGCGGGCGATGGTGCCTCCCACAAGAGCTGCCTGGGCCAGGGTGTAGGCAGCCCGGAGTTCGCCGATTGTATCCCAGATGATAACCTGACCGCTCTTGGCGGGCTGGTTCAGTTCTGAGCGAAGTTGCCAGGGCAGATCCAGCCCTGAGAGGCGTTGCTGCCAGGCCTGTACCCGGTGGAGGTGACGGGGGAAGAGACCAATGATCAGCTGGGGTTCTCGCTCCAGAAGGACTTTGATGAGTTGGCCGACCTGCTCTTCTTCTTCCTTGCGGATCGAACCCAGAATGAGGAACGGGAGCTGTGGGTTGAGTCGTTCAGACAGTGGCGATGGCTGCTTGTTGTCCTCATGCTCTGCGAGTAGATGGTCAAATTTGATATTGTGCATGGTGTCTATTCCGGCAGGACCAAAGAGCAGGAGGAAGCGCTTGCGGTCGGCCTCGGACATGGCCAGTACCCGGTCTGGTCGCAGCATTCGCCAGAGGCCTGGCCAGATTCGGTAATGTTTGAGGCTGCCGGGAGTTATGCGGCCGTTAATGAGCAGGGTTCGCACATTTTTCTCCTTGCAGGCGCGCAACAGGCCTGGCCAGAGTTCGCTTTCCAGCAGTACAAGGAGGCGTGGGCGGATTGCATCCAGGGCCCGAGTCATGATGCGTGGGCGGTCAAAGGGGAATGAAGTGCAATGGATGGTGATCCTGGGGTGGCTGATGCTGTATTGCTGCTGGCATTCCTTGAGAATGCCAAGTCCTTGATCGGTGTTGCTGGTTAGCAGGAGGTGCAGTGGGCGGTCTGTCGGGCAGTGTTTGAGAAGTTCGCGCACAAGATAAGCCTCCCCCACAGAAGCCGCCTGGATCCAGAGATCGGACCGGGGCGGGGCAGAGGTGAGGGTGCGTTCTGTCCAGCCCTGCTGGAGACGTTTGTTGAGGTGGAGCAGGGGCAGGGCGATCTGCCAGAGGCAGTCGTAGGCCCTGAAGGCAAAATGTACCCCGCGCAGTGATTTGGTGGAGAGGTGGTCTGGCTGAAACACGTCTAGAGTTCCGCTTTGGAGGGTGAGAGTAGCTTGGCCAATGTTCGGACTTGTCTGAGGCATTCCTGCAGGTCAAAGCTGATAATCTGACGTTTGTGCACGACGAGACGGCCATTGATAATCACATTGGTGATATCTGCGCCTGAAGCTGAGTAGACCAGGGTGTCCTGGCTGTAAAAGGGTTGCAGGTGCGGGTGTTTCAGGTTGATCATAATCAGGTCGGCGGGGCTGCCAGGGCTGAGGCGTCCCAGATTCGGCTGCCCCAGGACGGCTGCACCTTGGCTTGTGGTGCAGGCCAGGGCCTGTCGAGCTGTCAGGGCGGTAGCAGAAAGTGTCCGAACTTTTTGCCCTTTAGCCAGGATGTCCATTTCCCGGAACAGGTCGAGGCTGTTATTGCTGGCGCAGCCGTCCGTGCCCAGGCCTACCTGGATGCCCAGCGCAAGCATTTCGCTGATTCGTGGACTGCCCGAGGCCAGTTTCTGGTTACTCTGGGGACAGGCCACAATTTTGGCACCGCTTTTGGCGATAAGCTGCAGGTCGGCATCGTCAAGCCAGACGCAGTGGACGAGGATGGTGTTCTGGTCGAGCAGGTTGAGTGCGGCCAGATGCCGGATGGGGCTGTCGCCCAAGGGGGTTGCGATGAGCCCCTGTTCGTGACGGGTTTCGGCCGCGTGGATGAAAAAAGGCACACCTTGGTCATTGGCCAGTTTCTTGGCCTCTTGCAATGTATTGTTACTGCATGTGTAGGGGGAGTGGGCAAAGACGGCGGGGGTGATCAGTGGATTTGTGCCCAGGTGGCGGTCGATGAACTGAGCTGCTGTCCAGATATTTTTAGTGGGGTCAGGGACACCCGGGGCCGGGAAGTCGATCACTCCATGCGCAGCCACAGCCCGCATGCCGCTGTCAGCAAAGGCGCGGATTGCGGCATCTTCAAAAAAATAGGCATCGGCCACGGTGGTGGTTCCGGAGAGAAGCATTTCTGCTGCTGCCAGTTTGCTGCACCAATAGACCATGTCGGCGTTTACATGCGCGGCTTCAGCTGGAAAAATGTGATCGTTCAGCCATGTTCCCAATTCAAGATCATCGGCCAGACCGCGGAATAGAGTCATGGCGCAGTGGTTGTGACCGTTGATCAGGCCCGGCAGCGCCAGCTGGCCGCAGCCGTTGATTTCTTTCATATTCAGCGGTCGCCTGAGCTCAGTCATGGGCCCAATTGAGCTGATCTTGCCATTTTCGCACAGGATGTAGGCTGAAGGCAGAAGGGGACCCTGGGATTCCTGGAGCAGGAGGCAGTCGGTGATCAGGAGTGAGTCATACATGGGCGGGATCGTCCAGTAAAGTGGCAGGGGAATTTATCGTTAAAAATAGGGGCATTTTACTTGCTTGCCGATTATACTGCTTTACTTATTTTGTAACTACTCAGTGTGAACTGTGAATTATCATTGTTTTCGGGCTGTAACTGATTGGATATGACCCATATTCAATCAGTTAGGCGTGCGAAGCATACTGGCGCTGTGCGAGCAGCCCTGCATGGGAGAATGTGGAGTGTAGCTGAGTAGTTATCCTGTTTTTTTGTCAGTGATCAGTGGGGCGGGCCGGTGAGTTTGTCGTCTTTGGAACTGGTCTTTTCATGTCTGTGTGGTGTGAACTGCAATAGGCACAATAAATATAACTGGTTGAGAGTCGGGCAGGTGCTGAATGGTGCTTGTCTGGTGTGATATATAAGGAGAGAGTTATGGGGTTTCGCTGTGGCATTGTTGGTTTACCCAATGTCGGTAAATCAACTATCTTTAATGCCCTGACCGCTGCCGGGATTGATGCGGAAAATTATCCGTTCTGTACCATCGAGCCCAATGTGGGGATCGTTGCAGTTCCGGATCCGCGCCTGGATGTTTTGTCCAGGATGGTCGCTACCAGAAATAAGGTTCCGACCCAGATGGAATTTGTTGATATTGCCGGTCTGGTCAAGGGAGCCAGCCAGGGAGAAGGCCTGGGGAATCAGTTCCTCGGTCATATCCGCCAGGTGGATGCCATCATCCATGTGGTTCGCTGTTTTGAAGACGACAATGTGGTCCATGTGGATGGAGGGATCGATCCTGACCGTGATCGGGAGATTATTACCTTGGAATTGATCCTGGCCGATCTGGATACCGTTGAAAAACGGCTCAAAAAGGCCCAGTCCCAGGCCAAATCCGGAGATAAAGGCTTTAAGGTTCAGGCTGTTTTTCTTGAACGCCTGCGTGATGTCCTGGCTGATGGTCGTGAGGCCCGGAGCCTGGTTCTCGAGGGTGAACAGGAGCGCGCCTGGCTGGATGAGCTTTGTCTGCTCTCATCCAAACCTGTTCTTTATGTGGCCAATGTAGCCGAAGAAGATGTGATCAGCGGGAACGATTATGTGCGTCGTCTTGAAGCCGTGGCTGCCGAGACCGGAGACGGTGTGGTAGTGATTGCCGGCAGTATTGAGGAGGAGTTGAGTCGCCTGGATGAAGAGGAACGGCGTGAGTTCCTGGCCGATATGGGTATGAGCGAGCCTGGTCTCAACCGTCTTATCAAGGCGGGGTATGAACTTCTGGGGTTGATTACCTTTTTTACAGTTGGTGAAAAAGAGACGAGGGCCTGGACGATCCCCAAAGGGTTCACGGCTCCGAATGCGGCGGGTAAAATCCATACGGATTTTGAACGTGGGTTTATACGGGCTGAGACCATTGCCTATGATGACTATGTCGCCTGCGGCGGTGAGGCCGGTGCCAAGGAAAAAGGGAAGATGCGCTCTGAAGGAAAAACCTATGTCGTTGCTGATGGCGATTGTATCCTCTTTCGCTTTAATGTCTGATGAAGGTGCTCCTTGTCTATTGGAATTCTTTCTTGGCCAATGGGATACGTTAAGATTTGGTGGTACAGATGTTCAGGTTAATGGAAGATGAACTGAAGCAGGAGGTGGACGGGATGGGCAAGCAGCTGTTTATTGATCAACTCAAGGAAACTGAGCGAATCAGTGAGCTGTTTCTGGTCAAGAGTGCCCGACTGGGGGAGACGAAGGCCGGCAAGCCGTATCTGTCGCTCACCTTGATGGATCGGAGTGGTGAGATCCCCGGAGTGATTTGGGATGACGCTGTTCGGCTGGCTGAGTTTTGCCGGGTTGGAGCGGTGGTTCGCATTGATGCTCAGGTTCAGTCCTATCGCGATCAATTGCAGTTGAAAATTGACGGGGCGCAATCCTGTCCACCGGAGCACACAGAGGTTGCCGATTATGTTCCGGCCTGTCCCGGTGATCGTGAAGAGATGGCCGCCGAGATTCAGAGTTTAGTTGCCTCCATCTCTGATCCTTATCTGAAAAAGCTGCTCAATCGATTTTTCAGAAAGGGTGAAGTCTGGGAACTTTTTTTGCAGGCCCCGGCGGCCAAGGGAATTCATCATGCCTATCTGGGCGGCTTGCTTGAACATTCCCTGTCGGTGGCAGGTCTTGCTGATCGTATAGCCGGTCATTACGCAGGTATTGATCGCAGCCTCCTTATAACCGGGGCGTTGCTTCATGATTTGGGGAAGATCTGGGAGCTGAAGATGGACCTTGGGGTCATTGACTACAGTGATCGGGGTCGCCTGAAGGGCCACTTGGTTATGGGGAGTGAAGCCGTGGCCCAGGCTGCGGCCAGGATCAAAGGTTTTCCAGCGCAATTGCTTGAACAGGTGCAACACTTGATTCTCAGTCACCATGGTCGCCTGGAGTTTGGCTCACCAACCCTGCCCATGACGCCTGAGGCCTTTGTCCTGAGTTTTGTTGATGACCTGGATGCCAAAATGAACCTGATGGAACAGCTACGCCGCAAGCTCATTGAGCCTGAAGCTCAATGGAGCGATTATCAGCGTTCCTTGGAGCGATATCTGTATTTGGGGCCGCTGCCGGCAGAGGAAGAGGCAGGTGAACCCAATAAGTCAGCTGCTCCACAGGCGGATTCTCCTCAAAAACGTCTGTTTTAAGAGGGCTTAGCTTTATGGCTCAGCGTCTGGACAAAACAACACCACCCTTTTTTCCCAAGCTTTTGGGACAAGAAAAGGCATATCGCCTGCTTGAGCGTGGTTTGATTTCCGATCGATTGGCTCACGCCTATCTTTTTCGTGGACCTGATGGAGTTGGTAAGCGTCTTTTTGCCCAGCGCCTGGCAGCTAGAGTGAACTGTGCTGATCCACAGGGTTTATCGCCCTGCGGAAATTGTGTGTCGTGTCGTAAATTTCTCTCGAACAATCATCCAGATTTCCAGGTGATTTCACCGGTGAAAGGAACCATCAAGATTGATCGGATTCGCGAGATGAGTCAGGCACTTGGCTATCCGCCCTATGAGTCGCAGATGCGAGTTGTCCTCATTGAAGACATTCATACCATGCGTCCGGCTGCCGCCAACAGTCTGTTGAAGACCCTGGAAGAACCACCAGAACAGAACTTGTTGATTCTCACCGCCGATGCGGGACGGCAGTTGCTTGATACGATTCGCTCGCGTTGCCAGGTGGTGCCCTTTTTTAGTCTGAGTACCACCGCAACCGTTGAGATTCTGGCCAAAGAGTTACCTGAGCTCGAAGGAGATGAAATTCATCTTCTTACCAGACTGTCTGAGGGCAGCCCGGGGCGGGCCTTGCGTTTCCATCGGGCCGATCTTCTTGAGTTGCGCCGAGACTTACAGACCATGCTCATGGACCCGACCATGCGCCGTGATGCGGCGATTGGTCGGGTTTTACAGGCTGCGGAGCGAATGGCTGATCTGGGTGAGGAGCTGCAGTCTTTATTTGCATTGCTCAGACTGTGGCTGCGCGACCAGCTGGCTCCTGCTGTGGATGGTCAAGGGCTAGGGGAGGCGCCACTACCGAAACACTGGAATTCCACGGAGCTTTTTGCTAGACTGCAAGCTGTTGACCGGGCGGAACAGGAACTTGCTCGTCAATGTAATCGAACGCTTGTCTGTGAGGTTCTCCTTTTTAATTTTCTCAAAGAGGACAAACTTGCCGGACTCTGAGATACAAGAGGGTAACTTACAAAAATACCGTAGGGTAAGATAACCCATCAACGAGAAATCATGACTGAAAATCAAGAAGACAAGCACACTCAGGCAGATCCTTCCGACTCTGTCGAGGATGTATTGCACTATTATCGAATCCGATATCGTCACGAGGGGCAGGAGTTTACTGTTTTCTCGACTGTGGCAGGATTGGCGCCGCGCTCTGTGGTCATGATCAAGACTGACCATGGGCTGGAACCGGCAATGGTGGCCTGTTCGGCTCCGTCTTGTCGCGAGGCTGGCGGTCGGCCAAAGCCCGCTGAAGAATTGATACGTCGAGCCACATCCGACGAGACTGCCCGTTTTGAGGCCCTGCCGGTCAGTGAGAATCAGGCCTTTGAACTCTGTGTTGAACTGATCCTTAAACACAAACTGGCCATGCGGCTGGTTCGAGTTGAACGGTTTTTTAATGGCAGTAAGATAATCTTTTACTTCACAGCCAACAATCGGGTCGATTTCCGGGATTTGGTGAAAGATCTGGTGCAGCAGTTTCACACCCGGGTTGAGATGCGTCAGGTAGGAGTGCGGCATGAAACGAAGATGGTCGGTGGCTTGGGTATTTGTGGCCGCGAACTGTGTTGCTCATCTTTTATCAAAAAGTTTGACTCGGTCTCCATCAAGATGGCCAAAGAACAGGATCTGCCTCTCAATCCGGCCAAGATCTCCGGGTTATGCAATCGTCTGCTCTGCTGTCTGACCTATGAGTACGAAACCTATAAACAGGAGCGCCGTGCCATGCCTCGGGCTGGACGTAAAATCGAAGTTGGTGGCCAGACCTATCAGGTCCTGCGTCAGCACCCCTTGCAGCAGAGTCTTCTGGTGAGAAATAGTGAAGGGGAACAGGCGACCTTGACCGCGGACCAATGGCAGGGGTATGAGGTCGTTCGGGTCGAAAAAAAGATGAAAAAAAAGTAACTGCTCATGTGACGGCTAAGGAAGAATTCAATGACCACCTATATCACCACCCCTATTTATTATGTCAATGCCCAGCCTCATTTAGGGCATGCCTATACTACCATAGTTGCCGATACATACAGTCGATTCATGCGCCTTTGTGGCGAGCGGGTTCGTCTGCAGACCGGTACAGATGAACATGGCGACAAGATTGCCGAGGCTGCCGAGTGTGAAGGGGTAAGTCCCCGTGAATATGTGGACCGGATTAGCGGCATGTTCCGCAAGACCTGGCCGCTGCTGGAAGTTGAGCCTGATCATTTTATCCGTACGACCGATCCTGAGCACATCAGTACTGTTCAGGCAATTTTGCAGCGGGTCCATGACCAGGGCGATATCTATTTTGATAAGTATACCGGTCTCTACTGCAAAGGCTGTGAGCGTTTTCTCACGGAAAAGGAACTGGTGGATGGCCTCTGTCCGGATCACCAGCAGGCGCCTTTGGAGATCAGTGAACAGAATTACTTCTTCCGTATGTCTCGTTATCAACAGCAGTTGATTGATCATATTAAGGAAAATCCGGAGTTTATCACCCCAGAGCGTTATCGTAACGAGGTTTTGTCGTTTTTGAGTGAGCCCCTGGAGGACCTCTGTATCTCCCGGCCCACTTCCCGTCTTACCTGGGGCATCCCTCTGCCTTTTGATGAAAATTTTGTCACCTATGTCTGGTTTGATGCGCTCATCAACTACCTCACAGGCATCGGTTATCCGGAAGGACCGGATTTTGAGGACTTCTGGGGGGCGGCCGAACATGTGATCGCCAAGGATATCCTCAAACCTCATGCCATTTATTGGCCAACCATGCTTCTGGCCATGGGGGTACCTCTGTATCAGCGACTGCATGTCCACGGCTATTGGAACGTGGATGAGACCAAGATGTCCAAGAGTATCGGTAATGTGGTGCGTCCTGAGGAATTGGTGGAGGAGTATGGAGTTGATACTCTGCGTTATTTTACTCTGCGTGAGATGTCTTTCGGGCTTGATGCCTCGTTCAGCAGTGATGGAATTATCACTCGTAAAAACTCGGATCTGGCCAATGATCTTGGCAATCTGTTCAGTCGTTCGCTGGCAATGCTGACCAAGTATGTGGATGCTACTGTGCCCCCTCATACGGTTGACGATGAGTCAGATGTCCTGTTGCGTAAGACGGCCGCATCCATGCTGGTCAGCTATCGTCAACATATGGCAAATTTCGAATTCCATCGTGGCCTGCGGGCCGTGTGGGAGCTGATCAGCCAGGCCAACAAGTACATCGTTGTCAACGAGCCTTGGGCTCTGGCCAAAGATCCGGAGAAGGCTTCCCGCCTGGGAAGCGTCCTCTATAATCTGGCCGAAACCTTACGTTTGCTCACTTTGGTCTTGCGACCGGTGATGCCGGGGACAAGCGCCAAGATGGCTGCTGGTTTGGGGCTGGTCGAGGATGACCAGAGTATTAGCAATCTCGAAACCGGTGGTGTTTGGGGGGGGATTCCGGTTGGAACCCGCTTGCAGAGCATCGAGTCTCTCTTCCCGCGCATGGATCAGAAGAAAAAACAGCCGGTAGCGGCTGTGAATCAGCAAAAAAAGAGCAACAAGAAATCCTCTGCCAAAGTGAATGGTGAAGGCGCCTTGGCCCAAGCCGAAAATATTATTACTTTTGATCAGGTCCAGAAGCTTGAGCTGCGGGTGGCCGAGATTGTTTCTGCCGAACGGATCAAAAAATCGGATCGATTGCTCAAGTTGACGGTCATGGCTCCGGAGGAGCGGATTATTGTTGCCGGTATTGCCGAGTCGTACAGTCCCGAGGAAGTGGTTGGGCAGCAGGTTATTATTGTTGCCAACCTTCAACCGGTCAAGCTCATGGGCGTTGTCTCTCAAGGTATGGTTCTGGCAGCCAAGACAGAGGTCAACGGAGAGTCGCGTCTGGTTTTGACCACGGTGAGCACCCCGGTGCCTCCGGGGAGTGGGGTTGCCTGATACCGGCCTGAGTGTCCCAGGTTGCATCGACAAGATCAAGGAGAGTAAAACAAAGATGTTTGTAATTAATAATTTTCTGATGGCCGTGGCTCAGCTCATCGATTTTCTGCTCACCATTTATATGTGGATGATCATTGGACGTGCTGTGATTTCCTGGGTCAATGCCGATCCTTACAATCCTGTGGTTCGTTTTCTCTATGAAATCACTGAGCCGCCGCTGGCTAAAATCCGTCGTTTTCTCCCACTCAGTATGGGAGGGATTGATTTCTCTCCCATGATCCTGATCATGGGCATTATGTTTCTGCAGAGTTTTCTTGTTCCGACCTTGAAACAGATTGCCATGAGTTTTGGTTGAATGGTGTGGTCGTTGGATCTGGTTTGCCGTATCTGAGTCAACGGGATGAGGGGAGGGTGCTGCTGACCGTTCATGTTCAACCTCGCGCCTCGCGGAACAGTCTGCTCGGCATTCATGATCAGGCCCTTAAGCTGGCCATTACAGCCCCGCCGGTTGACAGTAAGGCCAATAAGGCAGTGATTGTCTTCCTGTCTTCCTGCTTCAAGATTCCAAAAAAACAAATTGTTTTGCACAGCGGCCAACAGTCGCGGCGTAAAAAGTTGATGATAGAGGGGGAGAGCATGCAGGATCTTCGGGAGCGAATTGAGCAGGCGTTGAATGCTCAATGATCCAGTAAAGTTGACGAGTTCTCAATAATTATTGTGATGTGGCCAGGTGAGACACGTCACCCTGAAGCAGGGGGCACACCTCTTGCAATGCCATCAGTAGAGGTGAATGTGTGAAACGATATGTGATCGGTAACTGGAAGAGTATGATGGTGGGTGAGCAGGCTCGTGTCTGGTTCGGTGAATTTGCCAAGCAGAGGTGGCTCCCAAAAATCGGACAGGGTGTTAAGGTGGAAAACAACACTCAAAC
>JACNLK010000025.1 GCA_014381505.1 Candidatus Desulfatifera sulfidica
ATAGAGCTTTGCCGGGTGTGACCATTGTGGGAGCAACGGAGATCCGGCCGGGTCGTTTCGGTTAGTCATGACTGAGTGCGCTCAATGCGGTTCCTGTTCTGTGGTCTGTCCTGTTTTTCGGGTGACCGGACGGGAGGCGCATACGGCTCGGGGGCGACTCCATTTACGGGAGACTGCCCAGCTGGTTCCCCATTCCCCGCTGTATGAGGAATTGTTTGCCTCTTGCCTGCTCTGTGGGGCCTGCGCTGCTGTGTGTCCACGGGGGATTGATACCCGCGCAGCGATCATTGAGGCGCGGGCCGGATTCTCAAGAGTTTACGGCCAGGGCGGGTTCAGGAAGTTTCTGGTCCGCAAGGCGTTGAAACATTCCGGGTTGATGGCCGGCCTGGGTGGGCTTGGACGTGGTGCTGCAGGACGGATTGATTCATTGTTGCCGAAACAGAGTGGTCTGCGTCTTCGGCTGGTTTTGTTTGATCATGATGAAGAGGTGCAGGATAGTCCAGCGGGGGGATCGCTTGCCGCGGGATCTGAGTTGTCTTCGTTGGTCTATTTTCCGGGCTGTGCAGCTCAGACTCTCTGGCCTGAGGTCGTGAATTCCTGTGGGGTGCTGGCGCAGCAGTGCAACTTTGCTCTGACTGTTCCGAGTGGTTTGTCCTGTTGCGGTTTAGCTGCCCATTCAGCTGGAGATACTGCTGAGGCCCGCGCTTTGGCCTGCCGGAATATTCAGGCACTGGAGGAGTGTGATGGCCCGATTCTGGTCTCCTGTGCTTCGTGTTATTCGCATCTTGCGGAATATCCCGGGCTTTTTGCCGGAAATGCGCATTGGCAGAAACGTGCTGAGCGGGTTGTTGACAGGCTCCGGGAATTAACCACGTTTCTGGCGCAATTTCAAAATTTTAAGCCAATCGCTCAGTCAGTCCAGCGTCCACGCCGGCGCGTCTTTTACCACGATCCCTGTCATTTTCGTTATCAGACCTTGATTACGATGCCACCTCGTGATTTGTTGCGGAGGTGTTCCGGTCTTGAGCTGGTTGAGCCTGAAGATGGCCCGGGGTGTTGCGGTATGGGTGGTCTTTTTCATCTGGGTGAACCGGAGCTGAGCGCCAGAATTCATGATCGCCTGTTGGCCACTGTTCTTCCCTTGAGGCCTCAGGTCATTACGTCGACCTGTTCTGGCTGCCTGATGCAGTGGCGGATGGCTGTGGCTGAGTCAGGACTGGATATTCGGGTTGTGCATTTGGCTCGTCTTCTCGCTGAAGAGAGCGGGGCTGGTGAGTTCCCCGGTGATGGGCCCATATGTGGTGGGTAGACCTGTAGTGGATAGTCATGTGCCGGTACTGTGGCCAGTATGGCTCGTTCCGGGGCGAGAAGGGCCGTTGCCCGAGGGTGTAAGTTAAAAAAAGGGGAACCAGACAGCTGCTGGTTCCCCTTTTTTGGGTCATTTTTGAGGCGGGTGGTGACTTAGAAGTCCACCAGCTCCACGTCAAAGACCATGGTGGCGTTGGGTGGGATGGGCCCACGACCTGCCGGGCCGTAGCCTAAGTGTGCCGGGATGATCAAGGTACGTTTTTCCCCCTTGCTCATGGCAAGGAATGCCTCGTCCCAGCCTTTGATGACTCGTCCCTGGCCAACCGGGAAGCTGATGGGCTCGCCGCGGTCAAGGGAGCTGTCAAATTTCTTTCCACTGAGGAGTTTGCCGGTGTAGTGGGCCTTGACATTGGTGCCGGGTGCGGGGGTGCCTTTGTCGTCACCAGCCTGAGTCACTACATACTTGAGGCCGGAGGGGGTTGTGACTGCATCGGGCCACTGTTTCTTGATTTGCTCGACTTCACCTTCCATGGCGGCCAGTTCTTTTTCACGGGCACGTTTGTCCATGTTGTTCAGCAGGTCGTCAAACGCGGCCTGGTCAGACTTGAAGCTCTCGGCTGCCTTGCCAACACGAATGATCTCGATTGTCTTCAGGGAGTCGCCGCCCTTGATGGCGTTGACGACGTCCTGTCCGCTGACCACATTGCCGAAGACTGTGTGTTTGCCGTCAAGCCAGGGAGTGGCAATATGGGTAATAAAAAACTGACTGCCGTTGGTGTTCGGTCCTGCATTGGCCATGGACAGGACGCCGGGTCCGTCATGGGTCAGTGCGGGGTCAATCTCGTCTGGAAAGGTGTATCCCGGTCCACCTGTGCCAGTGCCCAGCGGGCAGCCGCCCTGAATCATGAAGTCCGGGATCACACGGTGAAAGGTGAGGTCGTTGTAGAAGGGGGTACCACCGGCGGCTGCACCGCCACCGAGTTCTTTGGTGCCCTCGGCCAGGCCGATAAAGTTGGCCACGGTCAATGGGGTCTTCTCGAATTCCAGGGTGCAGACAATCTCGCCCTGTTCGGTGATAAATTTTGCGTACATTCCGTCGGTGAGTTGTGTTTCAGCCATTACATTCGCTCCAGGTGAAATGAAAAAAAGTGTCAGTCCATAGAGAAGTGAAAGGGTTAGTTTGTTCATGGTCGCTCCTCGTACAATGGGTTAATTTGAATGTTTACTGATAGTCATGGGCTCCAACATTGTCAATTGGAAAACAGGTCTTTGTTGAGTGTGGTTGGGCGTGGTGTTGGCAGAGTGAATTGCCCCGTTTTTCCACGATTTCTGTTGACTCAGATGGGGGTTCCGAGTTAAATGTTGTAGTTTTGTTTTTTTGTAAAACTTGGCTGGAAAGTTACGGGCCTTGCTTCGGTAACTCAGGGGGCTGTACCCCGCCACCGACACGTTGTCTAGACAGATTTACAGAGGAAAAGAATAACCATATGAAAGCATTGATCGCCCTGGAAGACGGGACCATCTTTGAAGGCCGGTCGTTTACTGGCGCTGGTGAGGCTATTGGTGAGATGGTTTTTAACACATCCATGAGTGGCTACCAGGAAGTATTGACTGATCCCTCCTATACCGGTCAGCTTGTGACCATGACCTATCCCCTGATTGGTAATTACGGGATTAACAGTGAGGATATGGAGTCGGCAGGTGTTCACCCCCGGGCCTTTCTGGTCAAGGAGTACAACGCGATTCCCTCCAACTTCCGTTCTGAGGAGACCCTGGCAGATTTCCTGAAGCGTTTCGGGGTGCTGGGCGTTGAGGGTTTTGACACCCGAGCTCTCGTCCGTCATATTCGTCAGGCCGGGGCCTTGAAAGCTGTGGTTTCCACCGAGGACCTTGATCCGGAATCTTTGCTTGCCAAAGCCAAGGGCTGGGCCGGTCTTGTGGGGCGCGATATGGTCAGTCAGGTTACCTGTGAAAAACCCTACGGCTGGGCTGATAACCAGGCGGTCCCGGGCAGTTCATTTACGACCACTCAGCAGGGGTTGACTGATCCGCTCAGGGTTGTGGCATTTGACTTTGGCATCAAGTTTAATCAGTCCCGTATTCTTACAGACAAGGGCTGTCAGGTTCAGGTCGTTCCGGCTACCACTTCTGCTGCCGATATCCTGGCCATGAATCCGGACGGTATTTTTCTCTCCAATGGTCCCGGTGATCCTGCGGGCGTTGATGGTGTGGTTGAGACCGTGCGCGAACTCCTGGGACAGAAACCGATGTTCGGTATCTGCCTTGGCCACCAAATCCTGGGCTTGGCTTATGGCGCGACCACCTATAAGCTGAAGTTCGGTCATCGTGGTGGTAATCAGCCTGTCAAAGACTTGACCACCGGTCGTGTGGAAATCACATCCCAGAACCATGGCTTTTGTGTCGATGTTGATTCACTGAGTCCGGATGATGTTGAGCTGACTCATATCAATCTCAACGATAACAGTGTTGAGGGTATGCGCCATCGTAAATTTCCAGCCTTTTCGGTTCAGTATCATCCCGAGCATGCGCCAGGTCCCCATGACGCCATGTATCTTTTCGATCGTTTCATTGAACTGATGCGCGCTGCCTGATTCTGCGTGTGTCTTGCTGTTTGCTGTGCGGGGTTTGTCCGCGCTAATTTTTGCCATTCATTGATCCCATGCCAAAACGTACTGACATCAAGAAGATCCTGATCATCGGCTCCGGCCCGATTATTATCAGCCAGGCCTGCGAGTTTGATTATTCCGGCGCCCAGGCCGTAAAAGCCCTGAAGGAAGAGGGGTTTGAGGTCGTGCTGATTAATTCTAATCCCGCCACTATCATGACCGATCCGGAACTGGCCGATTGTACCTATATCGAGCCCATTACTCCGGAGATGGTGATCAAGGTGATTGAGAAGGAACGGCCCGATGCCCTGTTGCCCACTTTGGGTGGTCAGACAGCGCTCAACGTCGCCATCAAAATTGCCGAGACCGGGGTTCTTGAGAAATACGGGGTAGAAATGCTCGCCGCTGATCCCGCTGTCATTAGAAAGGCTGAGGGGCGTGAAGAGTTTAAGGATGCCATGCTGGCTATTGGCCTTAAGGTTCCGCAGTCGGCCATTGTTCATACCATCGAGGATGCTATGGCCGCAGGCGACGAAATTGGTTTTCCGATTATTGTCCGGCCAAGTTTTACTCTGGGTGGTACTGGTGGCGGTGTGGCCTATAATCGGCAGGAACTGCATGATCTGTCTTTGTCTGGTCTTGATCTGTCCATGACCACCGAGATCATGGTCGAGCGCAGTCTCTTGGGCTGGAAGGAATATGAGCTTGAGGTGATGCGTGACACGAAGGACAACGTGGTCATCATCTGTTCCATTGAAAATATTGATGCCATGGGTGTTCATACCGGTGATTCCATCACGGTGGCTCCGGCTCAGACCCTGACAGATAAAGAGTATCAGATTTTGCGCGATGCGGCCATTGCCATCATCCGTGAGATCGGAGTTGAGACAGGTGGATCCAATGTTCAGTTTGCCGTTAATCCGGTCGATGGCGAACTGATGATCATCGAGATGAACCCACGGGTTTCCCGTAGTTCAGCGCTGGCATCCAAGGCCACCGGTTTTCCCATTGCCAAGATTGCGGCCAAGCTGGCCGTTGGTTATACCCTTGATGAGATCCAGAATGATATCACACGCGAGACGTATGCCGCATTTGAGCCCACCATTGATTATTGTGTAGTTAAAATTCCTCGCTGGACCTTTGAGAAGTTTCCCGGTGCCGAGGATGTTCTGGGTACAGCCATGAAGTCTGTGGGCGAGACCATGTCCATGGGGCGTACGTTCAAAGAGGCCTTTCAGAAGGCTTCACGCTCTCTTGAGACCGGGCGTTTTGGTTTTGGTGGTGACGGCCGGGACCAGCTGGACCATCTGGAAAGCGATGCCCTGGCTCGTGGTCTGCGTACCCCAAGCTCCAAACGCTACAACTTCATTTATGAAGCCCTCAAGCGGGGCATGCCGTTACAGGAACTCTTTGAACTGACCCTGATTGATCCCTGGTTCCTGAATAACTTCCAGCAGATTGTCGCCAAAGAGGGCGAGATTCACAGTCGTGGCTTCCAGGGCCTGGATAAGGAATTCCTGCGAATCTGTAAAGAATACGGGTTCTCAGACGTTCAGCTGGCCTACCTGACCGGTACGGGTGAAGATGACATCCGCGATCTGCGCAAGAAGCAGGGACTGCTGCCGGTCTATAAGCTGGTTGACACCTGTGCAGCCGAATTTGAGTCTTTCACACCTTATTACTATTCGACGTACGAGCAGGAGAACGAGGCCTCTCGCACAGATCGTAAAAAGGTGATGATTCTGGGCGGCGGACCCAACCGGATCGGTCAGGGAATTGAGTTTGATTATTGTTGTGTCCATGCCTCTTTTGCTCTGCGGGAAATCGGCATCGAGTCCATCATGGTCAACTGCAATCCCGAGACTGTTTCCACAGATTATGACACCTCGGACAAGCTCTACTTTGAGCCCCTGACCCGGGAAGATGTCTTGAATATCATCGATCTGGAAAAACCCGATGGGGTGATTGTCCAGTTTGGCGGTCAGACTCCGCTCAATCTGGCCGTCCCCCTGGAAGAGGCCGGAGTGCCAATTATCGGTACCTCGCCAGATGCCATTGACCGGGCCGAGGATCGCAAACGCTTTCAGCAGTTCCTGCAGAAACTGAATCTGCGTCAGCCGGATAATGATACCGTCCATGATCTGGATGAGGCCCTGGCCATTTGTGCCAGAATCGGCTATCCGGTCGTGGTCCGGCCGTCTTATGTTCTGGGTGGTCGTGATATGCGTATTGTATATAGCGATGATGGGATTCGTGAGTTTATGAATCTTCCCAGTATTGCGGGGGTAAAGCATCCGGTCCTGATTGATAAATTTCTTAAGGACGCCATTGAGATTGATGTGGATGCCATCTGTGATGGTAAAATTGCCATTGTCGGCGGCATTATGGAGCACATTGAAGAGGCGGGCATTCACTCCGGTGATTCTTCCTGTGTCCTGCCGCCGCATACACTCTCTCCGGCTCTGCTTGATGAAATCAAAGAAGCCAGCCGTGCCATGGCCCTGGAATTGGGCGTTATTGGTTTGATGAATGTCCAGTTTGCCGTGAAAGATAATGAACTCTATGTCCTTGAAGTCAACCCCCGTGCTTCGCGGACCGTTCCCTTTGTCAGTAAGGCCACGGGTGTTCCCCTGGCAAAACTGGCCACGAAGATCATGATGGGTGCAACTCTTGAGGAACTTGGTTTGACCAAGGAAGTGGAGATCAGCCATTGGGCAGTCAAGGAAGCTGTTTTTCCCTTTGACCGTTTCGAGAACGTGGATACCCTGCTTGGACCGGAAATGAAATCAACCGGCGAGGTCATGGGCATTGATGACAACCTTGGTCTGGCCTTGGCCAAGGCCCAGCTTGCGGCCGGTTCACAGGTTCCGCAGTCTGGTACAGTTTTCTTAAGTATGCGCCATGGTGATAAAGAAAATATTGTCGATGCCGCCAAACGTCTGGTGGCCATGGACTTTGATCTATTGGCCACCCGTGGTACTGCAGCTGTTCTGCAGGAGAATGGTGTGGCCTGTGAGGCCGTCAACAAAATTTCCGAGGGCCGCCCCCATATTCTGGATAAACTCCAGGACGGTGCAGTGGCCTGGGTGGTGAATACATCCCTTGGGCGCCGGACGACTGAGGATTCGTATACCATACGGCGCGCGGCACTTGAACTGCACATTCCCTACACCACTACGGCCAGCGGTGCCGTGAGTATGGTCCAGGCCATGGAGGCCATGCGCCAGGCCTCACTGGGAGTGAAGCCTGTCCAGCACTTTATTTGATTCATGGCAGACTCCCTTGAAAAATTGTCTTTTCAAAGGAGTCTGCAGGTCAGCTTTGCGACTTGTAGCGGGGTTCTCTTGTCTGGCCGATATGATTTTTAAGGGATAGGAATGAAAAAAAATCAATCAATCCTCGACAAGAGCTGGTTTAGTCTTAGAGTTGTGAGAGTTTGAAGTTGGCGGGCGAAAACGATTCTGTGTCGGACAGCCGGTTCTAGGGTTGTTCTGTCTGCTGTGGAGATGGTCGCCTCAGCCTGTCTGTAAACTGATCGCCCGGCGCCAAGTAACAGCTTTGAACAGAAAATGACCGATTTGTAGTACGCTAGCCTGTGCGCGCTGAGCATCCAGGCTGAAATGAAACTGATTATTTTGACTGAACTGACCTGTCGGAGATATCCTTGAATAATTTTTATAAGAATTTATCCATGTGGCTGGTGATTGGTTTGACCATGATCCTGCTTTTCAACCTTTTTAACAAGCCGCAGACCAGCATGACTGCGCTGACGTACAGCGAATTCATGTCCAGTGTCGAAAATCGTGGCATTGATCGGGTCAAGATCGATGGTGATGCGATCAGCGGAACCTTTCAGGATGGTAAGCCATTCAAAACCATCTTTCCTGCCAGTGACAGTGATCTGATCCCCATTCTGCGTGAGGCTGGAGTTGATATTTCGGTTAAAGAGGTTCAGCGTGATTCCTGGATGATGACTCTCTTTGTTTCCTGGTTTCCGATGCTGCTGTTGATCGGAGTCTGGATCTTTTTCATGCGCCAGATGCAGATGGGCGGTGGAAAAGGTGGAGCCATGTCGTTTGGTAAGACCAAGGCCAAACTTCTGGAAAAGGGCAAGCACAAGGTGACCTTCGCTGATGTGGCTGGAATTGATGAAGCCAAGGAAGAGTTGGAGGAAATCATTGATTTCCTGCGCGATCCACAGAAATTCACCAACCTCGGCGGCCGTATTCCCAAGGGGGTCCTGCTGGCAGGCTCGCCCGGTACTGGTAAAACCTTGCTGGCCAAAGCCATAGCTGGTGAGGCGGATGTCCCTTTCTTTACCATTTCGGGATCTGACTTCGTCGAGATGTTCGTTGGTGTTGGTGCTTCTCGAGTTCGTGATCTGTTCAGTCAGGGGAAAAAAAATGCCCCTTGTATCATCTTTATTGATGAGATTGATGCGGTCGGACGTCATCGTGGTGCAGGGCTCGGCGGCGGGAACGACGAGCGCGAACAGACCCTGAATCAGTTGCTCGTTGAGATGGACGGCTTTGAGGAAAACGAAGGTGTTATTATCGTTGCTGCCACAAACCGACCAGATGTCTTGGATCCTGCGCTGCTTCGGCCCGGTCGTTTTGATCGTCAGGTGGTGGTCCCTGTCCCGGATGTCACTGGGCGTCAGAAGATCCTTGAAATCTATGGTAACAAGACCAAGCTGGACCTGGATGTGGATATGGAGGTTATTGCTCGAGGAACTCCCGGTTTTTCCGGCGCTGATCTCGAAAATCTGGTCAACGAGGCGGCCCTGATGGCTGCCCGCGCAGGGGCTAAGACTATTGACAAGAATACCCTGGATATGGCCAAGGATAAAATCATGATGGGCGCTGAACGCCGCTCCATGATTATCACCGATAAGGAAAAAGAGGTTACCGCGTACCACGAGGCGGGTCATGCCCTGGTTGCCCGTTTGTTGCCGGATACAGACCCAATTCACAAGGTGACCATTATTCCCCGCGGTCGGGCCCTGGGCTTGACCATGCAGTTGCCCACAGAGGAGAAGTACACCCATTCCAAGGGGTTTCTCAAAAACACTCTTTGTATCCTCTTTGGTGGTCGTGTTGCTGAACGGGTGGTCTTTGATGAGATTACCACCGGCGCCGGTAATGACCTGCAACGGGCCACGGATATGGCTCGTAAGATGGTCTGTGAGTGGGGGATGAGTGACGAGCTCGGTCCCTTGACCTATGGCAAGAAGGAAGAACAGATTTTCCTGGGCCGTGACATTGCCCAGCAGCGTGATTTCAGTGAGGCGACAGCCAGGCAGATTGATGAAGCTGTCCGTGGTATTATTACTGAGGCCAATGATAAGGTTCTGATGCTGCTCACCGAGCATAAGGACGTCCTGACCCGAATGGCTGATGAGCTCCTTGAGAAGGAAACCATCGTTCTTGCGGATATAGAACGTATCCTGGCTGAAATGCGTCCCGGTCAGTATGAACCGGTCGAAGTGGAACCTCCTGTAAAAAAGGCGCCGGTTAAAGAAAAAACTGCCTCTCCTGCTGCTGAGTCAGTAGTTGAGACTGAGTCGCCTGCGGTAGAGTCAGAGACAGATACAGAGACTATGCCTGAAGAACCACCGGTTGAAGAGTCTGAGGCCGATGATGCCTCATCGGTCGATGAAAATGTAAAGCAGGGGTGAGTTTGTTGTCTTCAGTACGAATCATGGGAATCATTAATGTGACCCCGGATTCCTTTTCTGATGGCGGCAATTGTTTTGCTCCAGAGGCGGCTGTCTGTCAGGCCGATGCCCTGGTCATGGCTGGCACCGATATCCTGGATATCGGTGGAGAATCAACCCGTCCGTACGCCAGTCCAGTGAGTCAGGCACAGGAACTTGCCCGTGTCATCCCGGTCATTGAGGCCATTCGTTCCAGGCATTCTCTCCCCATTTCCATAGACACCACCAAGGCCGAGGTCGCACGCCAGGCCCTTGCCGCAGGCGCCGACATGATTAATGATGTCTCGGCCCTGCGCAGTGATCCGGAGATGATCGACGTGGTGCGACAGAGTCAGGTTCCGCTGATTATCATGCACATGCAGGGGACGCCTGGCGATATGCAGGCCAATCCCAGTTATGTGAATGTTGTTGGCGATATTATTGGTTTTTTCCGAGAACGTCTCGCATGGATTAAAGATCAGGGCGTGGATGTGAATAGGGTGACCATTGATCCGGGTATTGGCTTTGGCAAAACCATGGCCCACAATCTGATTATCCTCAAATATCTTTCCCAGTTCAAGACGTTGGGCCGCCCGGTCCTTCTCGGTCATTCACGCAAACGATTCATCGGTGATCTTACCGGTCTTCCTCCACAGGAACGTGACCAGGCCACAGCCGTCCTTTCAGCCCTGGCCGTGGCCAACGGGGTCTCCATCATTCGGGTTCATGATGTGGCAGCCACCCGTCAGGCTGTGCGTCTGGCTGAGGCCGTTGCCGGGGCCTGATAACTCACGTTCCATTGCATGCAATCTCATATACTTCTGGACACCTTTCGATCAGATCATTGACTGAGATATGATTCAATCAATCTTTAAACGGATCATTACTTATTTGATCTTGGTCGCCTCTGTCGGTTTGGTCATGGGGCTCTCTTTTTTTCAGGGTCATCGACTTCATGTGGAGCGAGGGCTGGAAACATATCTCCTGCCCCTTACCCTCGGTTTGCTGGTGGGGCTCCTCTCTGCTTATTTCTTTCATTTCTATCTGCGCAAAAAGGAGAAGGAGAAGCAGTTTTTTCAGGATTTGGCTGAGGTTCTAGCTGTTGCTCTGGATGAACGAGATCAGTATACCCATGGTCATGCCAGGCGAGTGACGATGATGGCCATGGAGATCGGTTCGGCCATGAGCCTTGATCATGCTGAAATGGAGACTCTGCGCCTGAGTAGTATTCTGCACGATATTGGTAAAATCGGAATTCCTGACAGTATCCTTTTAAAACCATCAGCCTTGACCAACGAAGAGTATGATCAGGTCAAGATGCATCCGCAAAAGGGTGGTCGTATCCTGGCTCAGATCCATGATTCACGAATTGACCGCATTGTTGATATCATCGTGGCTCATCATGAGCGTTATGATGGATGTGGTTATCCGTTTGGGCTCACAGGAGAGAATATTCCGCTTCTTGCTCGGATTCTTGCCGTGGCTGACAGCTATGATGCCATGACGTCGGATCGCTCCTATCGAAAGGGTATGGATATTGATCATGCCCTTGCTGAGGTTAAAAAGGGGAGCGGGACGCAGTTTGACCCACAGGTCGTCGAGACCTTCCTGCTTCTCTATGAGCGAGAAATGTCTGGTGACATCTGTGAGTCTTTTGCTGATTGCAGGATCTTTCGGTTCATACAGGATGAAACTGTTTCCAGGGCCTATGAAATGCAATTCTGCCGCGGCAATTACCGTTCCTGTGCCCGCTTTCAGATTACGGAAAAAAACCAAAGGCCCACTGACTTGATGCCCGACGGAAGTTTCTATCGTTCTGGGATGTAGACCGTCTTATTCTTTCAGCTGGTTGCGGACTGGACCTGATGACTCAGGCTGGTGTTTCTTCCGGTTCGGATTGCAATCAGGGGTGTGGTTTTATCGTTTCGAGACTGCTCAGTTCCACAATTCTCTCCACTGGTTTTCCATTTTTCATCTGTAGTGTTATCTGAAGCCGCTCTCCAACCCGGGCATCAAGCATGGCAATCCGAAGATCATTCATGTCCCGTACCGGATAATTGTCTATGGCCAGGATGATTTCACCTTCCTTGACTCCTGCCTCTTTGGCCTTGCCTTGAGGGCTCAGTTCCCTGATGATCAGTCCTGCACCAT
>JACNLK010000043.1 GCA_014381505.1 Candidatus Desulfatifera sulfidica
CCCTTGATTCATTGTGTGTATTGCTGGACGAACAGGTCAAGGCTGCCTATCAAGCTCGAGTTGAACTGAACAGTCCAGCTGGTCAGCGTCATCTTGAGCGAATCATCCTCTTGCAGATGGTCGATAATCACTGGAAGGATCATCTTCTTTCCATGGACCATTTGAAGGAGGGAATTGGCCTGCGTGGTTATGGACAAAAAAATCCCCTCATTGAGTACAAACGTGAGGGCTTTCAACTCTTCATGAACACCATGGAGACCGTTAAGCAGCAGACGGTCTCAGCCCTGATGCGGGTTGAAATTGTGCAGGAAGGCGATGCCGAGCGTCTTGAGGAGGAACGACGGAAAAAGCGGGAAGAGGAGTTGCGTTTGAGTCGTCTGTCTGCTCCAGGTGTAGTGGCTGAAGCGCCGCAACCAGAAAAACGCGAAGGCAGTAAAATCGGTCGTAATGCCGATTGTCCCTGTGGATCAGGCAAAAAATATAAGAAATGTTGCGGTAAATTACGCTAGAATGGAGTGGCTATGTTTGATTGGATAATGCGTCACATAAGCGGGATGCTTGATTGGGCCTTGGTGTTTGTCTGCGTCTTTACCTTTGTTTTCCTGCTGCAGCTGGTGGTTAATTATCTGAACGGTCCAGTGAAATCTAAAGAAAATTCTGAAAAATCTGACTAGCAAGTCATAGAGCATAGAGATGAATTTCAGGGACGTTTTTTTCGTATGGGGAGAGTGTCCCTGCTTTGTTTGATGTTCTGTTCTTTCTGCTTGTTACCTTCTCTTGGCTCGGTGTAAGGCAGAAATTTTATAAGCCGTTACCGCATGCTGACAGCTCCTCCCCGTCTCTGATCAGCGCCTCCTCCTCTACCGGGAACCACTGCGTGGACTCCGCCAAAGTACACATTCTTCTCGTTCCATTCATTGATCGGTCCCAATTCCTTCAGGCGCTTGAGTGATTCTTGCGAAAAACCTGGTTCAACCTGAAAAAATTGTCCATCCCAATGCAGACGAGGAAAATTTACCGCGTCTTGAGCACTCAGGCCACAATCCATGATCAGTGTAATGACCTGACTGATGGCTGTCCGTATTCGTTTACTGCCCCCACTCCCTATAATCAGTTTTACCTGATCACCATCCAGCAGGAGAGATGGTGACATCATGGAGGCCACCCTTACTCCTGACTGGCAGGCATGGAAGCCCTCGGGGTGAAGGTCATCCTCGCCCATCATATTGTTGAGCATAATTCCGCACTCTGGCGCAATGTAACCTGATCCTTCGCCGTTGGAATTTGTCATGGCTGCAACATTACCGTTCCTGTCAACAATACTGATGTGGGTCGTCCCCCGGTTAAAGGCTTTAGTCTGTAAGCTGTTGCCTTGCTGTTGGCTCCTTTTTTTTTCCACGGCAAGCTGAACATGTGCATGGATGAGGAGATAGTCGGGATCCAGCGGGTCGATTCCTCTGAGTGAATATTTTTCCAGTTCCTGCAGGGCCAGACTGATCAGTGATCCGCCAAAGGATGGTTCCGGATTACTGAGAAACTGCATTTTGCGGTATTGGCCGTTGAGGGGGGATCGCTCCATGACCTCATAGCTGAGCAGATCGCTTGTCGTCAGCAGACCCTCCATGGCCTCCATTTCCTGCTCTATACGGCTGGCAGCTGATTTTTCGTAAAATGTCTGTGCTGTTCCCCGGCTGAACTGTTCCAGGAAATCAGCCAGCTTTACATTGAAAAACAGGTCACCTGAACCCAGAAATTTACCGTGTGGGGCGAAGATTTTACGGCTGCGGCGACTGAGATTGAGGATAGGCTCAAGCAGACCGTTGAAGTAAGCCTGGTGATTGTTCAGCGGGACTCCGTTGCGTGCCATGAAGATGGCTGGCGCCAGGATTTTATCCAGCTTCAGGGACCCAAGTCTGTCATGAACATGAAGGAGTCCCTTCAGTGTTCCGGGAACAGCCACAGAGCCAAGGCCAATATTAAAGTTTTGGTCTGAGCCCGAAAAACTGATGGTGACCGGGAAGAAATGGGGTTCCAGTTCTGATGTGTCCAGACCGAGTCCGGGGGTGTTTGTGAAAAAGTCATAAATTTTCGTGAAGCCGTTATGGGAACGGGCCAGGAGGAAGCCACCACCACCGAGACTTGTTAAGGTCGGCTCCACAATTGTGCTGACAAACGCAGCAGCCACAACAGCATCAAATGCATTACCTTTTTGATCGAGTATGTCGATGGCAACTTTGCTCACCAGAGGATGACCACTGGCGGCTATGTCCTGTGGTGGTGAGGATGAATGACGCTGTTTCTCTGTATTGGTCATGGGGGCTCAGTTGAGAGTTGGAATCGCGGGTTGATCAGAGTAAAAACTCATTCTGGATTGTTTTGATCATGGTCTTGAATGAACCGTGAGATTCATAGAGCCGACGCTGATGATCAGCGCAGCTTCCGTTGTTGATAATATGGAAACAGTTATCAAGGTATTTTTCACTGTTCAGGGTCGCAGACATGGGACGAACACGTTCCATGAGATCCAGGGCTGCAGTTTTAAAGGTTGTGTGGTTGTCATGTATGTCACTGATGCAGGTCCCGTTCAGGCCGAACCGTGAGGCGTTCCACCTGTTATGACGAATGATTTCGTCCATGGGGTGAGTATTAAGGGGTCTTTTGATGAGTGTTCCCACCAGTGCTTGGATCAGGGCGCTAATTCCCAGAATATGACTGAGACGAGCAGGGAGGTCACAAATCCGGATTTCAATGGTGCCGAAATCAGGGTGGGGACGAACATCCCACCAAAGTTCATTGATTCCGTCGAGAAGGGTGCCTTCATTGAGGATCTGGATCAAATGGGAGAATTGATTCCATCCTTCCATCTTTTCAGGAATGCCCGTGCGGGGCAGGGCGATAAATATATTGCTTCGATATGAGTGGAAACCTGTATCTTCTCCTTCAAGGAACGGTGAAGAAGTGGAAAGGGCCAAAAGGATGGGCAGGGAACCGCGGATGTCATTGCAAACCTGGATAAGCTGCTCGCGATTGGTCAGCCCTATGTGGACATGCAGGGCCTGAGTCATCATTCGCCGGCCAGCGAGCTGTAACTCAGCCATCAACGTGTGATAGCGACCTGCCGGCGATATCTGCCGTTCTGAAATCTTGGCAAATGGATGAAGGCTTGCTGCGTAGGGGAGGCATTCGCATTGATTTAATAACGTTTGCAGTGTGTCATAAAGAGACCTGATTGAATCTTCAAGGTCGTTCATGTTCAGGCAGACCGGGCTGCTTATTTCCACCATGGACTGAATGAATTCGGCTTTTATGTTGTTCTGTAAGCCCATGGGCACAAGTTTGAGAAGATCGGGCCCGGATGGTTTAAGATTAAACGTTTTCAGGTCAAGGAGCTGGAATTCCAGCTCGATACCGATAGTCAGCGGGGTACTGGGATTAAATTGAAGGAGCATGGAAGCGTCTCTCTGGGTGTCAAGCTAACTATTTGTTAAAGTCAGTAGGGCGCAGCGGGCCAGGTACTCGGCACCAATGGGCAGGACTTCCTCATCAAAGTCAAAACGTGGGCTGTGAGCGGCCACATTGATTAGATCACTGCGCCGGGCACCAAACCGGGCAAGACATCCTGGCACCTGATTGAGATAAAATGAAAAATCTTCACCACCCAGGCTCGGATGTAACTGGGTTTTGACTCCTGCCTCACCTACAGTCTCTGCAGCTGCCTTTCTCGCCAGCAGTGTGCTTTGTTCTTCGTTTATCACTGGCGGATAACCGGGGGTGATGATGATATCAGTGGTCGCTGTGTAGAGCTCTCGCATGGACAGAACCATCCGTTTGAGGCCGGTAATGATCTTATCCCGACATTCTGGATGGGTGGTGCGAATGGTACCGGTGAGCACGGCCTGGTCGGCAATAACGTTGGCAGCATTACCACCTTGAATTTGCCCCACGGTGACCACTGAGGGGAAGGCCGGATTGACTTCACGCGAGACCAACGTTTGGATGCACATGACCAATAGACTTGCAACGACTATACAGTCAACTGTCTCGTGTGGTTTGGCGGCATGTCCACCGTGGCTGAGGATTGTGATTTTGAATTCGTCGGTGTAGGCACATATCAGACCCGTTTGAACCGCGATTTCACCCACAGCAAAATGACGATCAATATGGCCGGCAAAGATGGTTCCAACTCCATTCAAAGCCCCATCTTCAATCATTCGCTCGGCTCCGCCATGTTTCTCTTCAGCAGGTTGAAAGATGAGGATGACCTGGCCGCGCAGAGTTTTACTCTTGAGTAGGGCTGCGGCACCGAGGAGCATCGCCACGTGGCCATCGTGGCCGCATGCATGCATGACCCCTGGATGTTGTGAAGAGAATTCAAGACCGGTTTTTTCGTGAATTGGCAGGGCGTCCATATCGGCACGCAGGGCAACGGCACGAATGTCTGTATTTTCTGGACCAATCGTTGCCAGGATCCCTGTGTTGGCAATATTGCAACGATGAGGAATGTCAAGTTCATCCAATTTTTGGCTGATGAATTGGGCGGTCTTGAATTCCTGGGTCGAGAGTTCCGGGTAGCGGTGGAGATGGCGGCGAATATCACGCATCCAGTCCGTGAGTTCTTGAGTGCACTGTGTCTGCTTAGCCATATCGTTGTTGATGACCACTTATTTATCGTAGTTAAAAAGAAACGCTCGATAACAATTATTATGATTGAATTGTATCAAATAAGAATCTGAAATAGCAATGAGTTATTTTGATTACTTTCTATCTGTGGGATTGATGGTCGCGTGAAGGTCGTCATGTCTGTCTTCTGTCATCACGCAATGAAAGGTGTTTTGCGTGGGCTAGTTTAATTCAGTGGTTTTTTTGCAGCCGTATAGAGTACCTCAGAGCAGATGGCCTGTGTTTTTTTGACTCAGCTTGAGGAACCCTTGAGTCAATAGCAGTGGTTGCATGTGTTATTTCGTCTGCTGCAGGCGTTGATCGGGAGGAGTAGGTTGATTCGGCGGCAGCCATTCTCTTTTTAAGTGGCATAATCCCATTAAGAAGTGGTAAATTCCTGTTTCAGGAAACGTAGGATTTTTTTATTCATCAATAACTTATTGAAATATTATGATCATTCAGGGATTCAAGACTGCAGCTGTGGCTGCGGGAATCAAATATCAGGATCGGCTCGATCTGGGTCTGATTTATTGTGAAAAGCCAGCGGTGACAGCTGGGGTTTTTACCACCAATCAGGTGAAGGCGGCTCCAGTCATTATTGACCAGGAACGCCTTAAACAGGGGTGTGCACAAGCAGTTCTGGTCAACAGCGGCTGCGCCAATGCCTGTACAGGTGAGCCGGGAATGATCGCGGCCAGGAAATCTGCGGCCCTGTGTGCCAATGCTTTAGATCTTGCAGATGAGATGGTTCTTATTTCTTCCACTGGAGTTATTGGTGCCCCGCTGAATATGGAGGCTATTGAACAGGCCATGCCAGATTTGGTTGCGTCTCTTGGCGAAGACAATTTTGATCTGGTCGCACAAGCGATCATGACAACTGATACGGTGCCCAAAACAGCTGTACGTACTCTCCAGATCGACGGGAAAGAGGTTAATTTCATGGGAGTGGCCAAGGGGGCAGGGATGATTATGCCCAATATGGCAACCATGCTCTCCTTTGTTATTACTGATGCCCAGATCAGTTTCCCGCAGTTGCATGGGGCGCTGCTCAAGGGAGTTGAACGGACTTTTAATCGCATCACCATAGACGGCGATACCAGTACCAACGATATGGTTCTTGTTATGGCCAGTAATGCGGCTGATAATGCCTGGATAGATGAAGAAAATCCTGCAGGGCTCAGGTTGTTTGAAGATACCCTCGAAGATCTGCTCAAAGATCTGGCCTTGCAGATTGTCACGGACGGAGAAGGTGCAACCAAGATGATTACTATCCGTGTCTGTAACGCCCGAAGCGAGGAAACAGCCGAGCAGATTGCGTGCACCGTTGCTAATTCAAGTCTGGTCAAGACGGCCTTCTTTGGTGAGGACGCCAATTGGGGCAGAATACTTGCAGCCATGGGCCGTTCAGGTGCCCGTTTTAATCCGGATCGGGTTGATATCGCATTTGGTGACGTGGTGATTGTCAGGGATGGGCTGGCCGTGGGTGGCGATTCTGAGGAGAGGGCAGCCAAAGTTCTCAAGGAGAAAAAAATAGCGGTAAGTATCGATCTTAAAGAGGGCGCCGGTTGTGTTGAGGTCTATACATGCGATTTTTCGGTTGATTATGTGAAAATTAACGCTGATTACAGAACTTGATCAATCGTGCGCTTTGAAAATTGAGGATTCCCGTACAAGATCAGGGCGCGTGAAAATCCTACCGCAGGCAGAGTGTTGAGATTCCAAGGGTAAAAATTTGTGCGCAACGCAGACCTTGGGTGAAAAGGAAACTTTTCAAGGGAACCAGTAATTGTGTTCGATATGGGCAGGAAATGCTTGAAACGCCAGCGTAACTGCTAGCTTTTTTACTTTCTGGATTATAGCTGTTCTGTTGCCATTGATCTGCGCCAGTTATCCCTGCAGCATTTTTTTCAATTGAGGGGGGAGTTCAAGGGCACGTTTGAACAGTGAAGGTTCACTGCCCGGATGGCATCAGCGGCAGAACTTGTTATTCCTCCTGTATAGCCTGATCCTTCGCCAATGGGATATAAATTTTTGACATTGATCGATTCATATCGGTCGTTACGTAAAACCCGCACAGGAGATGACGTCCTGGTTTCAGCCCCGAGCAGAATGGCCTGATCAGAGACAAACGTGGGTACTTCATCTTTCCATTTGTTAAATGCCTCCTTCAGCAATCTGGTCACAAATGCTGGAAAAATATCTTTGAGTTCCGCAGGGACAATACGCATTTTGTATGAATTTTCACGTAGGGTGGAAGGATTTCTTTTATCCAGGAAATTCATGAGATTCTGAGCTGGTGCTTCCCATGTTCCTCCTCCTGCTTCAAAGGCTTTGCGCTCAATTTCTTTCTGAAACTCTAAGCCGGCTAAAGGATTTACGGATTGATAATCATCTGCATGGCAGCTTACAACGAGGGCTGCATTTGAAAATGGTGATGATCTGTGCGAATAACTCATGCCGTTTAAAACCAGCAGACCTTGTTCGGATGAAGCATTTACAACTTCACCCCCCGGGCACATGCAGAAGGTATACACTCCCCTGCGAATTTCCCGATTTGTGTAATTTAAAGAATAGGTTGCCGCTCCAAGACCAGGAAAGTCCCTGTATTTGGCACCGTATCGCATGTGATTGATTGTTTCAACCGGGTGCTCAATTCTTACTCCAACGGAGATTGGTCGTTGCTCTATGGCAACACCTTTCTCGTGCATCATCTCAACTGTGTCCCGTGAAGAGTGACCCAGGGCGAGATAGATGCTGGAAGAGAGATATTCCCGCTCCCCATTTATGATAATCCCCGTGGCAGTACCCTCAGAGATTAAAATGTCCGTCATCCTTGAGTCGTAATGGATGTCTGCTCCTCTTTCGAGTATGTGCAGTCTGATGTTACGGACAATTTTGCACAAAACATCAGTTCCCAGGTGGGGCTTGCTGATATACTCAATTTCTTCAGGGGCACCGAATTGAACAAAGGTTTTTAAAACTCGATTGACTGTGCTTGTATTATTGTTTCTCCTGGAGAACAGTTTGCCGTCCGAGTATGAACCGGCTCCGCCTTCACCGAATTGAATGTTTGATTCGGGGTTGAGATTTTTGTGTTTTATGAATCGTTGAACATCAATGGAGCGATCCTCGATCGTTTTACCCCGTTCAAAAATTATAGGTTTTACCCCAGACTTGAGAAGTTCCAGGGCTGCAAACATGCCGGCGGGACCAAAACCCACAATGATCGGCCGATCTTTGCGGTTCACGTATTTTTTGAAGGTTTGAGGCTGTTCAATGTATACGGGAAATTTTTGTTTGTTCTTAAAACGCTCATCTGTACTGACAACAATTGAAAGTTTGTAATAAATCTGATTTTGATCCTTTAACTCGAGTGATTTACTGAGAATTTTTGAAATAATTATCCTTTTTTTATCAATTTTCATCCGTTGTGCAGCGGCATCTCTATGCTCAGACGTATTGTCCCGTTCAATGGGAATGCGTAAATTGCTGATTATTAAATCCAAAAGAATACTCCTGTCTGATTTCTTTGTATTCAGTCAAGCCAATGAACTGGCGGATCTTCTTTTTTAAGATCGGCACTCAATCCACAGGATGTATCTGTGCATTGATTCACCTCGATTGTGATGTGAGATAATTTGTCCAAATCGTGCAACAATTCTTTGTAATGTTCCGTTGTCCTGGGAGAGTGTGTGACCAGGGAAATGACTGTGTGCAGGCCGTGATTTTTTTAGTTTGAACTAGCTCATTCATTGAAAGTGCCGGGGGAACCTATTTCTTTGGTGTTTATTGTCCCACCTGTTTCTGGAAAAACTGTCTGAAAGCTTCAGTGACAGTATGGATGTCGTTTTCGCTGATGTCCATATGGGTCACCAGGCGGATTGTTTTGCCGCCTTCAATTAAAATATGATGTTTTGCCATGAACTTGGCGATATGTTGGGCATCTTCATGGCTCATTTCAATGAATACCATGTTCGTTTGTGTACCATTTGATTGTACCTCGATTCCATTGATTTTGGCTAGACCGTCAGCCAGCAGAGTTGCGTTGGCGTGATCGTCAACCAATCTGCTGATATTCTGATTCAGTGCATAAATCCCAGCGGCAGCTAAAATGCCAGCCTGGCGCATCCCGCCACCAAGCATCTTGCGCCACCTGCGAGCCCGTCTGATGAGATCTTTGTTGGCGCACAGCAATGAGCCAACCGGAGCGCCAAGCCCTTTCGATAGACAGATAGAAACAGAATCAAAATGACGTGAGATCTCCTGGACAGGTACGTTACAGTGGAGAGCTGCGTTAAAAATACGTGCACCGTCCAGATGCATATTGAGCTGATGGGCCTGCGCCAAAACTGATGCTTCGTGCAGGTATTCAAGGGGAAGGGCTTTACCCGCCTGGGTGTTTTCAAGACACAAGAGACGAGTGCGTGCAAAATGAAAATTATCAGGTTTGATAACACGTGAAACATTGTCCAGGTCCAGTGTACCATCATCTTCCAGATTGATTGGCTGGGGCTGAATGCTGCCGAGAACCGCTGCGCCGCCACCTTCATATTTATACGTGTGCGCAAGCTGGCCGACTATGTATTCATCCCCTCTTTCGCAATGTGACAGCAGGGCAAGCAGATTCGCCTGTGTGCCGCTGGGCGCGAAGAGCGCATCTTCCATGCCAAGGATTTCAGCAGCGAGCAATTCCAGGCGGTTGACTGTGGGATCTTCTCCATAAACATCGTCACCAACAGCGGCGCTGGCCATCACCTGGCGCATGGCAGGTGATGGTTGCGTGACAGTATCACTCCTCAGATCAATATATTTCATAAAGTATCTCTTTAATGGGTATGGTGCTCTTATTTGTTTTCCCGACCGGGAAATTATTTCAGCGTCAAGCGCTGTCGTTGGCATCTTGACTGTCTTTGGCCCAGCGATACAGAAAATCGTTAACCATGAGTTCCTGATCCTTGCTCATGGTACTCCAGGAACCATCTTTAGCACATTTGGGGTATTGATTGGCAAACACACGGTTCCATCCTTTGGATGTCTTTGACTCTTTCCATAAAAATGGGGCTGCGTTGTCATCACCATCGGCATGGCAACTCTGGCATAAACTTTTGAATATCTGACCACCCTGGCCCCATGGACGGCTTTCCCATTCGAGAGGCCCATCGCCAATTACCCGGCATGTGTCAGTAGATTTGTCATAACGAATTTCAGGGGCTGCATAAGCCTGACTAGCTACTCCCACAAATACTAAAACACCCAGTGCAATCGCAACCTTTTTCATGACCTGTCTCCTGTGTTGCCGTTTTAACAATGCCCCCTGGCTTTATATGAACGGCGTGGGTATGATGTGTACCTTTTGGTACAAACAGGATAGCACATACCACGATGTGGTCAAGTGTGTTTTGTGAGAATTGGTCATCATATTGAGCTGAAGTTGCGATGCGAGCGGGTAAGGCGTTGGATTCAGATTGACCACTTATCGGCTTGTTCAGGTTTGTGAGGCCACTTCTGTGAATGGGCTATTGTCCAGTCACAGCTTTTCAAAAATCGTAAAATAAATTAATAATGGTTTCGGAATTGAGCAATTTTATTCACCTGACCCGCTAACCTTTCCGATTTTTGGAGTAGATCTGATCAAATCAATTCTTGCCAAGCTGGTTGCCAGATGCACAGCGGGTCGAACTCGCAAATTGCTTGAAAAAATTACAGCATTAAGATGATATTTTTTAAGGATAAGGAAGAGTGATGCTCGAAGAAAGAAAAGAAATTACCCCCACTGATGAAGAGTATGATCTGTTTTTTGCAGTCATCAATCGCTTTGTGGGTCTTTTTTCCAAAGAGGCCCAGTCCGAATCACAAAACAATCCGGTTACCGAGTATCCCTTTGTGGCCATGGATACCCGTCAGGTTTTTGATCAGATTCAATTTGTCAGTCAGTATCTGTTGCAGCAGGGACAGGGGAGGGTGGGTACTCCATACTCTTTTGTTGATATTGGCTGTGGCATTGGCAATGTCCTGATCTTTGCGGAGCAATTTGGCTTTAAGGTCCATGGGATTGAAAAAGATCCTAATCCTTGTCAGGTGGCAGTGCGTCTGTTTGGTGAAGACAGGATTCTCAGCGAAGATGTCTTTTCTTATCAGGATTATGGCAATTTTGATGTGATTTATTACTTTAGACCTCTTGCAGATAAAGAACAGCAGATGCGCTTTGAACGGATGGTGGAGCAGGAGATGAAACCCGGTGGTGTGCTGATTGCAAATGGCAGGTATTCGTCCCTGGAAGGTAATCCGGAGTTTGTTCGTCTCCATGATACTTTGCCCATCTGGCAGAAGATTATTTCCTGAGATGTCCTGCGGACTGGCATGAAGGAGGCCTGTGGAAATCAGATTGACACCAGTACCTGGAAAATCTATTCTAATATGATATAGTTGTTTCACATTACAGATGAATCATTAATAATCAGGGAGCAATGCTCCCGTTTTATTCAGGAGAAAAAATATGCCGACGACTAACGAAAATCTTCAGGAAGCCTTTGCCGGAGAATCTCAAGCCAATCAGAAATATCGTGCCTTTGCCAAGAAAGCCGAGAAAGAGGGCTTTGCCAATATAGCCAAACTGTTCCGGACAACCGCTGAAGCCGAACGGATTCACGCCGAGGGCCATCTTAAAGCTCTTGATATGATTGCCACCACCGCTGACAACCTGCAAGAGGCCATTCAGGGTGAAACACACGAGTTTGTAGATATGTATCCGCCCATGGTGGAGCAGGCCATTGAAGAGGGACATAAGGCCAAGGTCATGTTTCGTTTCGCGGTCGGTGCTGAAAAAGTACATGCCGATATTTATACTCAAGCCCTTGAAGCAGTAAAGAGTGGCGTTGATCTGAGTGTCAGCGAATTTCATCTTTGTCCGGTCTGTGGTTATATCGAGTTGGGTGCTGCCCCGGAAAGATGCCCCATCTGTGGTGCCAAACAGCACATTTTTGAGCAGGTAGCCTGATTCTGTTCATTGGAACCGTTTGGTACGTATTGACCGTTGAATTCTTTGTGTAGGGAACCTTGAATAATAGTATTTTGTAAAACGGCAACTGTTTTGATATTATTTCC
>JACNLK010000094.1 GCA_014381505.1 Candidatus Desulfatifera sulfidica
GGCGCTGTGGTTGGGACTGGTGGAGGAGTGCCGACAGATTGGGTGGAGAGTGGGGGACAAGACAGTTGGAGGGTTCGTCGAGAAAGACCAGCGGCGGTCGGGTGATCAGGGCGAGGGCGGGCATTAATCGCTGCAGCTGGCGACCAGAGAGTTGATTGTTGCGTTTGTTGAGCAGGGGGGTGAGTTCGCAGCGCTCTATCAGGTTGTTGATCTGGTCAGGTTCCTGGTACAGGCGATGAAAAGAGTCCAGGGTCTCGGCTACGGTGAGGAAGTTGAGAAGCGAGGTGTGTTGAAACTGGATACCAATTTCTTCGCGGAAAGAGGAACTGCGGGGCTGGCCCTGGTAAAAGATTTGACCATTGTCAGGGGTAATGATGTCTTCGATGATCTCAAGTGTTGTTGTCTTGCCCGCGCCATTGGGGCCCAGTAAGCCGAAACAGATGCCCTCGCGGACTTTGAACGAGACTCCGTCAACAGCCGTCTGGCCGTTGAAGTTTTTGCGGATGTTTTTGATTTCAAGGATGGGTTTCATGGCTGATTCTATACCACGAAGCCGTGATCAGGGCAAAAGAGAAAAAATCATCTTGACCTGGTAACCTTTATCAACTATTATTAGTAATAATTATCAACACGGAGGATGGTACATGCGGATGACTAATCAGCGCCAGATGATTCTCGATGCGCTTCAAACCGAAGGGGTTCATTTGACCGCTGACGAGGTTTATGAGCAGGTACGGCAATTGATGCCGCGCATCAGTTTGGGCACTGTTTACCGTAATCTTGAATTTCTGGTCGAGGCCGGCATGATCTCCAAGCTTGACGTCAGTGGTCGACAGAAGTGTTTTGAGGCCAAAGTCAGTGATCATGACCACGTGGTTTGTGTTCGCTGTCATCGGTTGAAAAATCTCAGTTTAGGCCGGAAAAGAAGAGATTACTCTTCTCATGAGATAATAGATGGGTATACTATAAAAGGATGCAGAGTTGAGTTTTCAGGTCTGTGCCCCAATTGTCAGAAAATAGAAAAGCAAGGAGAAGTAGACATGGGATGTGGATGTAAGTCAGACGGATTAAACGAAGAACAGAAAAAAGTCCTTGGAGCCATGGCCAAGTGTGATGGTCCCTGTGGTGCTAAAGATATTGCTGCAGCCACAGGGCTTGAGAGCAAGACAGTCAGTGCCCGCATTACAGCTTTGAAGAAAAAGGGTTATGTGGACAGTCCGGTGCGCTGTAAGTACCAGATTACCGAAGATGGTCGTAACGTTATCTGATTGAACCGTTGCGGCCAGCGGTTTCAGTTGATTGAGTTGAAGTATAAATGAAGAAAAGTGAAGGGAGTATTTGTAAGATGTCGTCTATAAAGGGAACTCAGACCGAAAAGAATATCCTCACCGCCTTTGCGGGTGAATCACAGGCTCGGAATAGATATATGTTTTTTGCCAAGCAGGCCAAGAAAGAAGGTTTTGTGCAGATCAGCGCAATTTTTGAGCGAACTGCCGGGCAGGAGCAGGCACATGCCAAGACCCTGTTCAATTTTCTCGAAGGTGGAGATGTTGAGATTACAGCGGCTTATCCGGCCGGAATGATTGGCACTACCCTGGAGAATCTTCAGGCTGCGGCGGCCGGTGAACGGCATGAGCATGAGCATATGTACCCTGAATTTGCCGAGGTGGCTGACGCAGAAGGCTTTCCGGCTATTGCCGCAACCATGCGCGCCATTGGGTTGGCTGAAAAACAGCATGATCGTGCGTACAGTGCCTTTATTGATAATATAGAAAAAGAACGGGTTTTCAAGACAGAAGGCGTGGCCACCTGGTATTGTATTAAGTGCGGTTATCGCCATGAGGGAAATGCGCCACCGGAGAAGTGTCCGGCTTGTGCCCATCCCCAGGGTTATTACGAGTTGTTGTCTGAAAACTGGTAGTTCTCTTGCCAGTTATGTTGAATTTTTTAGCAGGCAGAGGATGCGGGCGATGCCCTGTTTTTTCTGTAGGGTATTAATGTGTTGATAATCACGGAGGGGAATAATGGCAAAGAAGCTTGGTGTCTATAAATGTGAGCTGTGTGGTAATGTGGTGGAAGTTGTTCATGCCGGTGGCGGGGATCTCAGCTGTTGCGGTGCACCCATGGTCGAGTTACTCGAGAACACCGTGGATGCGGCCAAGGAAAAACATGTGCCGGTCATTACTGCGGTGGATGGTGGTTACAAGGTAGCTCTCGGCAGTGTGGCTCATCCCATGGAAGAGAAGCATTATATTGAGTGGATCGAATTGATTGCCGGTGATGCCTGCTATCGTCAATTCCTGAATCCGGGAGATGCCCCGGAGGCTGTCTTTGCCATTGATGCCGATGATGTGTCGGCCCGGGCCCATTGTAATCTGCATGGTCTGTGGAAGGCTTGATTGAGGAGTCGCCTTAAGGGTACTTTGAAAAATTAGGATTTTCGTTCAAGATCAAGGCGTGCGAAAAATTTTACCGCAGGCATATTTTCAAGGTAGCCTTGGATTTTTTTACGGTTTTTATTGTTAATAATTGGGACGATTTTGTGGAGAGATTCGGATGAAAAAATATCGTTGTGATATCTGTGGGTATGTCTATGATCCTGAGGTTGGCGATTCTGCAGCTGGGGTGGATCCTGGTACAGATTTTGACAATCTGCCCGAAGATTGGGAATGTCCCATCTGTGGAGCGGGTAAAGAGGACTTCAGCGAGGTCTGATGGGTGATGGCTATGGCCGGCCCCGGGGGACTTCCTGGGCTGGCCATTTTTTATGAAGAGAGTTGTGTGCACTTTGTTGCATTTGAGAGAAAGAGCAGGAGGGAAGAGCGTTGAATCCGATTAAACTGACTGAAAAAATTTATTGGGTAGGGGCTATTGACTGGAACGTTCGTGATTTTCACGGTTATTCCACCAATCGTGGTACCACCTATAATGCCTATCTGATCATGGATGAGAAGATCACCTTGGTTGATACGGTCAAAAGTTCCTTGAAGGACGACCTGATCAGCCGGATCAGCGAAATCGTGGATCCGAAGAAGATCGACTATATCGTGGTCAATCATGTGGAGATGGATCATTCCGGTGCCCTGCCCGACATGGTCGACCTGATCCAGCCGGAAAAAATTATCTGTTCCAAGATGGGTGAAAAGGCCCTGCGCCAGCATTTTCACCGCGATGACTGGCCCTATGAAATAGCGGTTCCTGGTGAGGATATCAGTCTTGGCAGTAAAACCCTGTCCTTCCTTGAGACACGGATGCTCCATTGGCCGGATTCCATGTTCACCTATGTGGTCGAGGACAAGCTCCTTTTTTCCAGCGATGCCTTTGGCATGCATCTGGCCTCCAGTGAGCGCTTTGATGATGAGATTTCTCCGGCCATTCTCATGGATGAGATGACCAAATATTACGCCAACATTCTGACCCTCTACTCGCCACTGGTCAAGAAGCTGATTGCCAAGGTGCAGGAGATTGGTCTGGAGATCGATATGATTGCCCCGGATCATGGCGTGGTCTGGCGTTCCAATCCCATGATGGCCATTGAGGCCTATGATCGCTGGAGCCGCAACGAGGGCAAGGGGAATGCCCTTGTTATCTACGATACCATGTGGCATTCCACGGAAAAAATGGCCAAGGAGGTCGCGGCTGGTTTGCAGGACGAGGGGGTATCCGTTAAGCTTCTTAATCTGCGCTATTGCCATCGCAGTGATGTGATGAGCGAGGTTCTGGACGCCAGCGCCATTGTCCTTGGTTGTTCGACCCTGAATAATGGTCTGCTGCCAAGAATGGCAGGTTTTCTCATGTACATGCGTGGTCTGCGTCCCGCCAATAAGATCGGGGCTGCTTTCGGTTCGTTCGGCTGGTCCGGTGAGGCGGTCAAACTTCTCAATGCCTCCATGGAGGAGATGAAATTTGACGTGGTGGACGATGGTCTCAAGGTTAAATATGTGCCGGAATCGTGCGATCTCAGTGATTGTGTTGCTTTGGGTCGCAAGGTTGGTCAGGCCTTGAAGAATTAAAAAAAACAGAGAGAGCTGACCGTCTGTGATCAGTCTGTATTTCAGGTATGGATGAGAACTTTTCAGTCCGTTCATGCCTGTTCATTTTGCGATCAAGGAGGAGCTATGAAAATTCATATTGATAAAAATGTTGTGGAGTTTCTGCCGGAAAACGAACAGGAAACGTCTTCGCTGGAAACTTTGTGGCGCGTTGTTGTTGACTGTGCCCAGGATAATAAGCGGATGACTGCTATCGGTGAGTATATCCCCATGAAGGAGAACCTGGCCCGTTTTGTCATTGAAGGTGTGCCGGGAGCGACCACGTATAGTGCTGATACGGCTGTGGAAGAATGTACGGTGGTCTGTACCACTTGTAATAAGTATATGCAGCTCAAGGGTGGTGATGCTGTTCCGCTCTGTTGCGGTCGGGTGATGGACACTGTTGACTGATCCTTCGTGTTCGTGAGTTGTGTCAAGGCCTGTCGGTTTATTCCGATGGGCCTTTTTTGTGTGGATCCGAGGCCGTTTCAGCCGACGTTGCTGTGGCGCATTGGTGCACGATTGGTACCTTTTCTTTATGAGGAGGTTGAGGAGAATGAAGGTGGACTGCTGCAGATGAGTTGTGGCGGTGTCTTTGTAAGTGTTGTTTCTCGAGATGGGGGCAATGCAAGAGAGCCGCTTTCACCAGATCGGTGAAAGCGGCTCTTGGGGAGAGAAAAGAAGGGAAGGTGTTATTTCTTGGCTGTTGCCATAGCGGTCGCTTTTTCCTTGTTGATATATTTGAAAAAGACGGGGAAGGCGACAAAGAAGGCTACGCAGATCAGGTATTCGATTCCTTTGATGTGGGTGTAGAAGTCGACCATGGTGTGAAGGGGTTTGATCATTCCGGTGGCGACCATGTACTGTCGTGCCAGCTCCGAGACTGACCAGTTGACTTGAGAGAGTGCTCCTGCAAAAGAAGCTGCGACCCAGAGAGAGATAAGGGCGCCCATTCCTAAGATTGCTTTACCGGCTGCTGTTGAATTGGATTTTGTGGTCATGGTCTTCTCCTGTTTATGGAATTTTAATTGTGGTTTCGAATATTTTTTTACATTCCGGTGACTGCACTGATGTAACCTTGAATGACTCCGCCAAATCCGCTGCTCATAAGACCGCCGATCATGCAGGCAAATCCCCAGAGTCCAACGAGGGCGGCCATGACGATGCCGGTGTTTAATGCGAAGGTTGAGGTTTCTTGGCCAATGTTGTTAGCGGCGGTCAGTTGCTGGGTTTGAGTGTTAGATTTCATGGTGTCCTCCGTGCGGTTGAGTTGTTTTGCTCTATTGTTATCCTTTGCCCTTATGATTGCACGGTGTGTGCCAGTTTGTTTTATAAAAAGCAGGGCGGCAGTGTTGTTGTTTTCTAGTTCTTTGTTTTTATTGATTAAAATTGCTTTATTCTGCCCGGCCTGGGCTGCTGTGTGTGCCACACAATTGTGCAGGGAATGATGTTGGTTGCCACGCTACTGTGCCCTATTTTTGTGAAAGTGTGGCAGTGTGGTGGAGCGCATGTGTGGCCTAGTGTTGTGGATAGGTTGAAAGGGGGAATTGTGAGTTGGCCTGTCTGGAAGAACACTTGTATGACTGTTGGCCGGTAAAATGTCTGTCATTGGAGAGAGAAAAATGTTGCCGCTGTTGTTTCGGGGTTGAAATGATGTTTTTGTCACGGGCAGGAATGCGCCTTTGTAATATAGATGGGTGGATCTATATATAGACGGGTCAATCCGGAATTTGTTCAGTTTGCCGTGGCGTTGAAATTTTACGGTCACCCCTGTTCAAGGAATCGTCTGTGTCGTATACTCCTTTGAGGGTACTCTGGAAAATGAGGTTTTTCGTTTGTGATTAAGGTGTGTGCCAGGGGGGAATAGCTTCTGGCTTTGGGGTATCCTTCTGCCGGCGCAGCAGGGATGTCTATAGCTGTCCACACGTTAGAGAGGGTGAGTGTTGGAGAATTCGTGTTACCAGCAAACTGAGCAGGAGCTGCTCCAGAACCTGGGTACGAGTCGTGCCGGGCTTGGGGCCCCGGATGCAGCAGTGCGTCTGGCTCGGGATGGGGCCAATGAGCTGCAGGCTGCTGCTCCTCTGAATCCGTTGCGTCTCTTTCTGGATCAATTCAAGAATTTTATTATATATATCCTCCTCTTTGCTGTCCTTTTTTCACTGCTCATCGGTGAATATGCGGACTCCATCCTGATTCTGATTATTCTTTTGGCTAACGCCCTGATCGGTTTTGCTCAGGAGCTCAGCGCCAATCGTTCACTTGAGGCTCTGAAGCGAATCAGTGCCTTGCAGGCCGTGGTGATTCGTGACGGTCGTCGTCACCGGATAGCAGCCAGCGATCTGGTGGTTGGTGATGTGATTGTGGTTGAGGCCGGGGATAAGGTACCTGCGGATGCCCGTTTGATTGAGGCTGTTCGACTTAAAATTGAGGAAGCCTCCCTCACGGGGGAATCAGTGCCGGTGGAGAAACATTCTGCCCCTTTACCTGGTGCTGCTCAGATCGGGGATCAGCATAATATGCTTTTTGCCTCAACCGCTGTGGTGACCGGAAATGGATTGGCCGTGGTCACGGCCATTGGGATGGCCACTGAGATTGGTAAAATTACCAGTCTGATTGTTGCAGCCGGGGAGGAAATGACACCCCTTCAGATTCGTCTGCATCGCTTTGGCCAGCGTTTGGGAATGGTGATCATAGCAGTTTGTGTCTTGGTTTTTGCATTGTTGACGACTCAGGCTGTCCTTGGGCCGGGCTTGAGTGAGGAGCTCTTCTTTTCTTTCCTGCTGATTGGTGTGAGCCTGGCCGTGGCGGCAGTGCCCACTGCTCTGCCAGCTGTGGTAACCATTGCGCTCAGTATCGGGGTCAAGCGACTGCTGGCCAAAAAGGCATTGGTGCGCCGATTGCGCTCGGTGGAAACCTTGGGCAGTTGCGATGTGATTTGTACTGATAAGACAGGAACGCTCACTGAAAATCAGATGACTGTTCGCTATGCCTGGACACTCGACGGTGAAACCGAGCTCCACGGTTCGGGGTATGCGCCCGAGGGTGAAGTGAGTGGTCATGTGGACCCCCTAGTCTTCCGGGTCGGACTTCTTTGTAACAATGCCGCCCTGGAAGAGGAAGCAGGTGGCTGGCAGGTTATTGGCGATCCTACAGAGGGCGCTTTGCTGGTCAGTGCAATCAAGTCTGGGCAGGAGGTGAAGGCGGGACGGATTGATGAGCTGCCCTTTGATTCGGAACGAAAGTTGATGAGTGTTCTGGTTCGGGAAGATGATGGCTCCCTGGTCATGTATACCAAGGGTGCGCCTGACCAGTTACTGGCGTGTTGCGTGGACGCCTTGAGTGACAATGGCACAATATCTCTTACCAGTGAAATTCGAGAGGAAATAGGTCGTTGTAATGAGCGATATGGAGCCCAGGCCCTTCGGGTTCTGGGTTTTGCTCGAAAGGTTTTGACCGGGCCTGAAGACTTTGTTGAACAGGGGCTGGTTTTTGTCGGTCTGCAGGCCATGATTGACCCACCGCGTCGGGATGTGCTTGAGTCTATTAAAAAAACTCAGGCCGCCGGAATCAGGGTAATCATGGCCACCGGTGATTATCAGGCCACTGCTGTCGCAATTGGCCAGGAAATCGGAATCACCGGTAAGGCCTGCAGTGGTGAGCAGCTGGAGGCGATGGATGATCAGCAGTTGGTTGATCTTCTGGGTGATGACACCAATATCTTTGCCCGGGTGGTGCCTGAGCATAAGCAGCGTATCATCAGTGCGTTGCAGGAAATGGGTCATGTGGTGGCCATGACCGGTGATGGGGTCAACGATGCACCGGCGTTAAAAAAGGCCAATATCGGTATTGCGGTCGGCAGTGGCACTGAAGTAGCCAAGGAGGCATCGGATTTTGTCCTCCTTGATGACAGTTTTACTCATATTGTCAATGCCATTGAGGAGGGGCGCGGTATTTATGATAATATTCAGAAGTCGATCATGCTCCTGCTTTCCGGTAATCTGGGTGAGGTCCTGATTATCTTTACTGCTGTACTGCTTGGTCTGAACCTGCCGCTCACAGCTATTCTCCTGTTGTGGATCAACATGATTACCGATGGCGCTCCGGCCTTGGCCTTCAGCGTTGATCCATATGGCCGAGATATCATGCTCAGAAAGCCAAAGGCGGCCAGTGAGAGTATTTTGCCTCCAGCCAAATTGATGCTGCTGGGAGCTCTTGGTGTGGCAGGAACCGTAGTGGCGTTGACTCTTTTTGTCCTGTATGGTGGCCGAGGCAACGGGCAGGAACTGATTATTGCCCAGACCATGGTCTTTAACTTTGTCGTCCTGTATGAGACTGTCCTGATCTTTGCAATTCGTCGTGAGTATCAGGTGCCTCTTTTTACGAATCGCTGGATCTGGCTGGCGGCCATTTTTTCAATCACTCTCCAGTTTGTGTTGATGTATACCCCTTTGCGTAGCATCTTCAAGATTGCTTCTCTGTCTTCAGCGCATCTGCTTGCACTGGTTTTGGCCGCTCTGTTCTTTTATGTCCTGACCCGCCTCTATGGTTTGTTCCGTCATACAGACAGCAAAAACGAGTCGCCGCTGTCTTCCCCTTGAGTTGATTCCATACCAGTCACCGCCCTCTGTTTGTCACTGACATGTTAGTCGGGTTTCGCATTGTTTCACGCCCCGTGCTGTTTTATTGTTTCTTTTTGTTCCGTTTTGGGACGTCACGGGTGTATTTGTAGACTGTTCCTTGTTAATTAAGGCCTTGCGTGGTTTGTGGGAATTTGGTTGTGTTTCTTTTTGTTTCAAAATGTTTGCTGTTGTGGCTTGGCGCTGCTTTGTGCCATTATGCTTGTAGTGGACTGTTTTTATAGATTAAATAAGGTTTATCCGGTGATGGCATGCTCATTGCTTTACACGGGCAGTGTTTCATTTTTCAGGCTGTCACTGCAGGGTCGCAGTTCATTGGTCAATGTTTTGGTTGCTTGGGTCTGAATGATGAGGTGCCTTGATGTGATGTCGATGGAGTTGATTCATATTGTTTCAATTCTGTCGTTTTTATGATAGGCTTCCCTTTGTATTGGGTATTCGTATTGGCTGTTTTGCTGTTGGTTCGTGTTCTAACTGCGGAGAAAAAAGACATATTGATCTGCGATTGAGAGAGAAGGAACAGAATAACGTAAATTGTGGTGGGGCGGGTTGTGAGCGTCCCTACTGGGTCATTCCATGTTGATTATGGGGTGGTTTGAATTAAGGAGGAAGGTATGACTGCAGAAAAACTGCTTTTAAAAGATTATATGATTCCATTGGATGATTTTCCGCATATCCATGAGGAAAAAAGCCTGAAGGATGCCATTGAAGCAGTTGGTGCATTCACAGCCGGTGAACGGGGATTGTTGCGCTATACCTCGCTGCTGGTGGTTAATGATGGTTTTCAGTTGACGGGCCAGTTGAGTCTGCGTGATATCGTCAAGGGAATTGCCAGTGATATCACAGAGATTGTGGAGATGAAAAATTTTCAGGGCGCAAATATGGATTTTCCGAATCTGGCCTTTCTTCTGGAAGATAAATTTTTCAAACAATGTGGTCTGCAATATAACAAACAGGTCAAGACCTGTATGTCTAAAGTTGGGAGCACCATATCTCTGGATACACCAGTGTTGAAGGTGATGATGATCATGTTGGCGCACGAGGAATGTGTGCTGCCGGTTGTTGATAACGGCGCGGTCGTCGGAGTTATTCGCTTTGCCGAAATTTTCACCGCCATTAACGGTCAGTGTGTTTTGGATTAACGGAATCAGAGAGGGAGTTGAGAGGTAAATAATGAGTGCACAAGAAATGACAGTATCAGAAAACAACGTGCCGTTTGACTGGAAACGGTATCTCTTTATGGGCATTGGTGTTGCCCTGTTTTTAATCGTTTATTATTGCCCACCCATGCCGGACGCCATTGATCCACTGGGTGAGCATTTTGTCCTGAGCAAGGAGGCCAAGGGTGCCATTGGCGTCTTCCTGCTGGCCGCTACCTGGTGGGTCTTTGAAGTGGTGCCTATCGGTGTCACCAGTCTGGCCATTGGTGTGCTCCAGGCCTTGTACATGATCAGGGATCCCAAGGTGGCCTTCAAGGATTTTATGGATCCATCGGTCCTCTTTATCTTTGGCTCCATCGTTATCGGTATGGTCTTTACAAAGACCGGTCTGACGAAGCGGATCGCCTATAAGATGCTCTCCATCGTGGGCGAGAGAACCAGTATGATTTTACTTGGTTGCTTTGTCATGACCGCAGCCATGACCCATCTTATGGCCCATACCGCGGTGGCTGCGACCATGTTCCCGCTGCTCATGGCCATCCATGCCCTCTACTCTGATGACGAAAAGCCCACCAAGTTTGGTAAGAGTATGTTTATCGGTATGGCCTACGTGGCCGGTGCCGGTTCCATTGTTACCCTGCTCGGTGCGGCCCGTGGTGCCGTTGCTCTTGGTTTTTATAAAGATATCACCAATATCGATATCTCATTCTTCACCCTGACCATGTACATGTTCCCCATTGGCTGGCTCATGACCTTTCTCCTCTGGGGCTTTTTCATGATTTTTATGAAGCCTGAGCGGGATCGTATCCCCGGCCTCAAGGAAAAGGCAACCAAGATGTATAGTGAACTTGGTGGCTGGTCACGAAAAGAGGTCCTAGCAACTACAATCATTTTTACGGCCGTTCTGGTTATTGCCCTGAAGAATTTTGTTCCGGCCCTGGCTGGTCTGCATAAGACCGGTATCCTGCTCCTGTCCACCATCGCCTTTTTTGTCGTGAATATCCTTGATGTTGATGACCTGGAAGAGATTCCCTGGAACATCATCCTCCTCTTTGCCGGGGCCATGTCCATTGGCTTTTGTCTCTGGGATACGGGTGCGGCCAAATGGCTGGCGGTCAACTGGCTGATCCTGTTCCAGAGTTCACCGCCCATCGTCTTTATCCTGGGTATGGCCTTCTTTGTCATGATGATGACCAACTTCATCATGAATGTGGCAGCCATCGCCATCTCACTGCCCGTGGCTCTGGTTGTTGCCCCCTATCTGGGTGTTGGTGGTGAGGTCATTCTGTACTCCTCACTGATTGTGGCCGGTATGCCTTTTCTCACTCTGGTGGGTGCGGCACCAAATGCCATTGCCTACAACTCCAAGCAGTTCACCTCTGGCGAGTTTTTCCTCTGGGGAATTCCCACCAGTATCCTGTTGATGCTGGTCACCTGGCTGGCTGTGTCTGTTATCTGGCCGCTCATGGGCATGACGATCTACGTACCTGCTGTCGGGTAAGTCTGGTGTGACGAGACTCAGACCTGTTTATGAAACCGCCGGTCGTTTGATTGTTGGGCGATTGGCGGTTTGTTCTGTAAACCTCATGAGAAAGGAAGGAAGATAATGAAGAAGGGAATTGGAATTGTTCTGTCTCTGCTGGGTGTTCTGCTCATGCCGGTGGCTGCCTTGGCAGCCGGTGGTGTCAGTGCCGAACATATAGATCTGACCAAAAGTTGGGTGGGGTTTACGTGTATTGCTATCTTTGTCGTGGCCTATGCGCTGGTCATGGCGGAAGAGTTCACCTTTTTTCGCAAGGCGAAACCGGTGCTGCTCGCCGCTTGTTCGATTTGGTGTGTGTTTTACTATATCTGCGTCGGTCATTGCTTTGCACACGCTGACGTAGTCGTGACTGTATTTTAGA